>CAOKFJ010000008.1 GCA_948467695.1 uncultured Allobaculum sp.
TAAATTTCATAGGGCTCGATCATATTCGCGATTTCATCGGATGCCTGCAGGTCATCTTCGTCATACAGTTCGCGCATGTCTTCTTCGCTTCTCCAGAAGCGTCCGCTGCGAACGGGAATGGTTGGATCGGAGACATTTTTCTGCAGCTTGATCGCCTGCAGCACGCGCAGCGTGAATTCCTGTTCGGGACGTTCGTATTCAATGCGTGAAACCGCCACGGTTTTCAGTCCGTTCTCTTTTGCCCGCTCTTTTAACAGGACATCGCGCGAACGGTACACCGGCGAATCATGCAAAGACATCGCCGCATACACCGGATAGTTTTCATCCGCTACCTGCAACAGCGCCTGCATAAAATCATCCAGTTCGTCTGCTCTCTCTTGGCAGGCGAGTGCTTCAAGGGCATCATCCGCTCCGGCTGTCATAAGAATATTTCCCTGTGTATAGGAAGAAAGCTCTTCAAATGAAAGAGCGTCGCTATTGGACATCAGTTTGGAGGAGAGCTCATACAGATTTTTGAGTCCCGTCGAATTGGCGGCGATCATCATGAGCATGAACGTCTGATCGGCAAACTCTGTTTCGAATTCGAGCGCGACGACCGGCTGCAGGTCCGCCGCTTTGGCGGCGTGAAAAAACTGCATGGTCGCAAACATCGAACGATGATCGCTGAGGACCACCTTTTTCTGTCCATGTTCTTTTGCCAGGCGGATGATGTCGTCAATGTCGAGAACCGCTTCAAGCAGCGAATAGCGCGAGCGGGTGTGAAGATGAATCATAGGCTCATTTTATCATTCTTCTTTGCCTGCACCATCACGAGCCCGAAATGCGCAGGCAGCCGCAAAACAAAGCGCCTGTTTTCGCAAAGCGAAGAACAGACGCTGAATTCCCAAAACTGATTCTAAACACAGACTGGTTCAGAAAACAAAATGGATCGAATCAAAGCTGCCGAACAGACTGTTTCAGCAATATTATTTGCGGTCTTTTTTCGAATGCGCTTTTTTCAGCCGGTATCCGCCATATCCAATACCGCATGCTGCCAGCGCAAACGCACCGATCAGCATCCAGAGATTCGTGCTATACGCCGTCGAAGCGCTTTTGGCATCCGTCGGCTTCTGCGACTGAGACGCTGCGTCTGTATCGTTCACACCGCTTTGCTGCGACGAAACAGAAGAAGCATCTTCGTTTTGAGAAACGTTCGTTTCTTTTACGATTTCCAGCATCACGCCCATATCCATATTGGGTTTTGCGAAGTACTCTCCAAGCGGTTTTGCCAGCGCATACCCCTCAGGCAGTTCAAGCATATCTTCACGCAGGACGAGATCGTCTTCTCCCTCTATGGTCAGCGTCTGCATATGACGGACCGTTCCCTCTTCGAGATAGGTGATCTGAAAACGGCTCTGCGCTTTTGCGCCTGTTCTGACTGCTTCGTCAGAAGCTGCGGCAACTTTGAGTTCAACGATGCGCCTTCCGCCGATCGGCACTTCATACTGCGGCTGGACTTCTTCGCAAAGCGTGTATCCCTGCGGAAGATTTGCGCTGTAGTCGCCATTGGACTGTTCAAAAACGTAATATCGTCCGCCAGCGCTTGGCCGAAAGACGCGAAGAAACGATTCAATCCCAGCAACTGTGCCGTCTTCCTGGCGATAGACCATCGTCAGCACGCCCGAAGATGCGCTTTCTTTGGATTCCTGTTCGATCTGCGCTTCGACCTTTGGATCTTCATGCACGAGAATCACGTCGGGATACGCGTCTTCGCCGGCAGCGACGCTAATCGTCTCCCAGGAATCATCCAGTACAAAACCTTGGGGAAGTTCAAGCATATCGGCACGCAGCTCGATTGTGCCTTCCTGCTCGTCTGCGCGGATATGCTGGTCGCCAAGCTGGAATCCGGCTGCATCGATGTAGTTGATGTAAAAATCAGTCTGCCCGTTCATATCGTCGGCCATGATCGGCATCGCGCAAAGACCCAAAAACATTGCGGCAGTGATGGCGAATGATGCCGCTTTGCGCGAGCAGCGGCTGTGTGTTTGAAGCGCATGGAGGTTTCTGTTCTTCATTATGAATTCCTCTTTTCCGCCTGCCTTTCTCATCGGTTCTATAGGCCATAGCTCATTTGAGCTGAAGCGGTATGCATGCATGTTCGATGTGTATGCAGGTCTGATGTTTGATGTCTATATTTTTACAGCGCGATCTTAAGCTTGCCTTGGCATACAGAAAGCATTTGCGAATGGTTTTGAAAACAAAATATGAACGATGCTTAACATTTTATTCATACGACAAATCGGTTTGATGCGCATACGCAAAAAAGCACAGAGTTCCCTATCAAACAGGGTTTCTCTGTGCTTGAAAGATTCAGTACTTATGCTTCTTGGGTAAGCGAAAGTTTTGCGAGATCGTCAATCAGCGCGCTGACAGTGGACGCATCGAGATTTTTGATGCCGCAGGCACATGCATGTCCGCCTCCGCCATACGCGCGGGCAAGCGGCTCAACGACAATGCCGGCCGAGCGTACAGATGCCTGATAGTGCTGTCCATCAAGATTTTGAGTGATAAGCACCCAGATTTCCACGCCTTCGATCTGCGCCATGAGATTGACGGAGTTTTTGGCTTCTTCAAACGGGCAGGCGCAGCTCAGATAGTCGTCGCGGCTCATCACCGCCACAAGACATTTATTCTTGAGCACGGATTTGGAAATGACTTTTCCGCCGTATGCGTATTTTTCACGGATTCTGGTATACAGATGCTTCTGCGCGAGATCAACGCTGGCTCCATGGGAAACGAGCCATGCAGCGGCTTCAAATGTCGAGGGGCGAACCGACGGCAGCATGAAACGCTGCGTATCGGAAATGAGCGCCTCGAGAAAATGCTGGGCGGAAGAAGCAGGAATCTCTTCGCCATGCGCGCGAAGAATTTCGACCGCTACTTCGGCGGCTGCCGGCGCGTCGGCATCAACGTAGTCGAGTTCGCCGAAATCTTCCACCTGAATATGATGGTCGATGCGCGCGATGTTTCTGCACATGGTATAGCGCTGGTCATCGACGCGGTAGCCGTTTGAGGTATCGCATATGAGAGCCATGGCGCTTTTCATCTGCTCATCGCTGACTTCATCCATATCGTCCTGGGGACCGGCTGCGAGAATCGTTTTGCCCGGATAGCGTTCTTTGAGGAATTCGCACATGCCAAGCTGCGTTCCTCTTGCATCAGGATCAGGCGATACGTGATGAAACACAACAATCGCTTCCGCTTGTTCGAACGCGTCGAAAAGCGGCTGGATGTTTTTATTCAGAAACGAGGTCCTTGTAAGCGTCGCGGGCAAGCATTACTTCTTCGTCAGTGGGGAGTACATACACTTCCATGGAAGAATCTGCAGCGGAGATTTTAGCTTCTTTTCCGCGGCAGTTGTTGGCTTCGCTATCGAGTTTTACGCCAAGGGCTGCAAGACCGTTGATGATGTCTGCGCGTGTGTCGATTGCGTTTTCGCCGATACCGCCGGCAAATACGATGGCGTCAGCGCCGCCCATCAGAGCGTAGTAGCCGCCAACGGTTTCAACAACACGGTCGTCGAAGATTTTCTTGGCGAGGATAGCGCGTTTGTTGCCTTCTTCAGCAGCTTTTTCGATATCGCGGCTGTCGGAAGATACGCCCGATACACCGAGCAGACCGGATTTTTTATTGAGGACGTTGTCGAGTTCTTTTACAGTCAGGTTGTGACGTTCCATCAGAACACCAGGGATTGCAGGGTCGATGTCGCCGCAGCGTGTACCCATTTCCACACCGGCAAGCGGTGTAAGACCCATGGATGTTTTGAAGGATTTTCCGTTTTTGACAGCAGTGATGGATCCGCCGTTTCCAAGGTGGCAGGTGATGATGTTTACATCGTCAAGATCTTTGCCAGTCACTTCGGCATAGCGTTCAGTGAGGTATTTGTGGCTTGTGCCGTGGAAACCGTAGCGGCGGATTTTGTCTTCTTCGTAATATTCGTAAGGGATGGGGTAGATGAAGTTTTCAGCCGGCATTGTCTGATGGAAAGCTGTATCGAAGACGAATGTCTGGCTTGCTTCGGGAAGCAGTTTTTTAAAGGATTTGTAGCCCACAAGTCCAGCGGGGTTGTGCAGGGGAGCCAGAGGGATGCATTCCTCGACTTTGGCAACCGCGTCATCGCTTGCTTTGCAGGATGTGGCGTAGAATTCACCGCCGTGAACCATACGGTGTCCGACTGCTTTAATATCGGTCAGAGCGTTCACAACGTGATGTTCGAGCAGAGCGTCAACGAGCATTTTGACAGCTGCTTCATGATCGGGGATATCGCAGACGGTTTTGAATTTTTCTCCATTTACAGTGATGGTGAAGATACCGTCATCAAGGCCGATTCTTTCGACCAGTCCTTTGGCGAGGACTTTTTCTTCCGGCATTTCGTACACCTGGAATTTCAGGGACGAGCTTCCGGCATTTACTGACATTACAATAGCCATTGCAAGATTCTCCTTTACTCTCTACATACTGAGCTTCTTTCAGTTTACAACCTTTTATCCTTTTTGAATAAATGCTGAGCTTTTGATCGCAAAATAGTACAGGGATTTCACAAATTCTGAAGACTTATGCGCGCAAACCACAAAAAAGACGCCCTCATTTCGAGGACGTCTTCTGATTTATTCGCTTTGATGAACAGTTTGACAATCATTTCACAATGATTTGTCAATCATCATCATTTATTTTTGCGTATAACGCACATGTATACTAGATAGCCGATTTCACCGTTTGGACTCCCTGCGAACTGAATATTCGAAGCTTACGCCGTCTGCAGTTCGAGAGTCTTCGCATTGTTCTACAGCTCTTACAGCGCGTCTGAGACGCTGTTTTCCGCGGCTTTGGCGAGCGCTTCCTCAAGCTCGCCGCATTCGGGATGGTCCGCAAACCACGCGTTGAGAATTCTCTCTCTTGCTCGCAGATGGAGCTTGTTTTCGTACTGCTCCATGGCCTGAATGCCTTTGGAGAGCGCGTCGTAGACAGCCGCTTTGGATATGCCGAGATTTTCGCGTATTTCCGAAAGCGAGAAATCCTCCTGAAAATACAGGCTTAGAATTTCCTGCTGCCGCTGCGAGAGCAGTTCGCCATACAAATCGAACAGTTCGTTGGCTTCGATATGGGAAATCATTCTTCAAGGCCTTTGGTGATGCCGACCAGATAGTTCGAAAGATCGAACGGACGCAGATCTTCCGGTTTTTCGCCAAGCCCCAGGAAGCGCACAGGCAGACCGAGCTGGTCGCGGATCGCCATGACAACGCCGCCTTTTGCGGTGCCGTCCATCTTGGTCAGAATAATGCCGGTGACGGGTGTCACTTCCATGAATTCGCGCGCCTGGGAGATGCCGTTCTGTCCGGTTGTCGCGTCGAGAACAAGCCATGTTTCATGCGGCGCGCCTTCGATTTCTCTGCCGGCAACACGGCTCATTTTTTCGAGTTCGCGCATGAGATTGGTTTTGTTCTGCAGGCGTCCTGCCGTGTCGCATATGAGCACATCAGTGTCGTGCTCTTTGGCGTAGCGGCAGGCATCGACGATAACGGATGCGGGATCCTGTTTCTCTTTGCCGGCGATGCAGGGCGCGCCAAGGCGGTCCGCCCAGATTTCGATCTGTTCCACCGCGCCCGCACGGAATGTATCGGCAGCGGCTGCAGCGACGCTCTTGTCGTTTTCCTGGAAGTAGTTGATCAGTTTTGCGGTTGTGGTTGTTTTGCCCGATCCGTTGACGCCGACCATCATGATGACAGTTGTACCCTCTTCATTGAGTTTCCACTCTTCGTCTTTGGTCGGATTGTAGAAATCGTAGAGAATGGCGATCAGGTAGTCTTCCATTGAATCGTAGTCTTTGAGCTCCTTGGAGCGGGATTCGAATTCGTCCACGATTTTCTGAGCTGTATGAATGCCCATGTCGCTTTCGAGCAGAATCACCATGATTTCTTCAAGCAGTTCGTCATTGATGCCGTGGAAGCTGTTGGACAGCGCACGGATACGGTCGCCAAAGCTTTTGCGGCTTTTGGACAGACCGCTCAGGTATTTGTCTTTGTCTTTCGAACGGACAAATTTTGATTTCAGTTTTTCAAAAAAAGCCATGTGTTCTTCCTCACTGCCGGTCTTTCCGGCTCTTGCCTCTTTTTCGTTTATATAGTCTGTTTCTGTGCAGCGCCTGTATGCATGAAGTGCGCCGTAACCTACGCCTTTGAATACTCGGCAGCGTCCTTGAGCTGCACTTTAAGCACCTGGGAGACACCGTCTTTCTGCATTGTGATGCCAAAAAGCGTATCGCACTGCTCCATGGTGCCCGGGCGATGGGTAACGGTAATGAACTGCGACTGATCTTTGAAGCGGTTGAGATAGCGCGCGAAACGCTCGACGTTCGCCTGGTCAAGCGCGGCTTCCGCTTCATCGAATATGCACAGAGGCACGGTTCTTGCTTTTAATATAGCAAACAGCACTGATATCGCAATGAGCGCCTTTTCCCCGCCGGAGAACGTCTGCATGTTTTTGACGGCTTTTCCAGGGGGCTGAACATCGACATCAACACCGCTTTCGAGCATGTTTTCCGGATCGCACAAAACAAGTTTCGCGTGTCCGCCGCCAAACATCGCCTGGAAGACTTCATCGAGACAGCCGTTGATTTTGTCGAACATTTCCTGAAACTGCGTGATCATTGTCTGGTCCATTTCATCGACCGCGCCCATGATCTGTTCGCTTGCCGAAATGAGTTCCTGCATCTGCCCGGTCAGAAATTCGTATTTTCCTTTGACTTCTTCAAGCTGTTCCGGCGCTTCGAGATTGACGCTGCCAAGCTGCGCGATGCGTTTGCGCAAAGCGGCAACGCGCTCTCTCGCACTGTCGAGTTCGACGGGCTGCATTTTTTCCCTCGCGGCTTCGTATGTGAGCGAATAGTCGTTTCCAAGGCGAAGCAGATCCTGCTCGAGTCTTGTTTCGATGCGCACGAGTTCCTGCTCTTTTGAAGAAAGCGAAGAAGCCAGCGCGGACAGTTCGCGTCTGGTGCGGCGAAGCGTTTCATTGAGTTCGGCGGCTGCTTCATGCAGCGCTTTTTTATTGTCCTGCTCGATGGAAATCGATGAGCGCAGCGAATCCTGTCTGGCGTGCAGATCGGAGATGCGCTCGAGCAGGTCGTGATCGCTTGCGGGCGAGGCATCGCTCATTTCTTTCGCTTTTTTCGCGTCGATATCCAGCGCGTTGAGCTGCGACTGGAGGGATTCGAATTTTTCTTTTTTGATCTGGACGATGTTGGCGAGTTTTTCCTGATCGATCTGCATCTGCATCAGCGTTCTGCCGTTCTGTCCGTTTCGTGTCTGAATGTCGGAAAGCTTCTGTCTCTCTTCGCGAATGTCTTCATTGAGCGCTTCGATCTGATCGAGCAGCTGCTCTTTTTCCTTGCGAAGCGCGGGAAGCGGATTGACAGGCTGCTTGAACGAGCCGCCGGTCATCGCGCCGCCGGCATGAACGACATCTCCGCCAAGGGTAACGATTTTAACGCTCTGCTTCAGCGCGCGAGCCGCGTTGTTGGCGTGTTCAAGCGAGGAGGCAATCAGAATGCTTCCGAGCAGTCTGTCGCGCAGGGCGTTGAATTTGGGATCGCAGTCGACAAAATCGCAGGCGACACCAAGAATGCCTTCCTGTCGGCGCGCAATCTGCACCTGCCAGTCCTGCAGGTGTCTTGGCTTGCATACGCTCAGCGGCAGAAAGGTCGCGCGTCCGCTGTTCGATTTTTTCAGCCATCCGATCGCGCGGCGTGCGTCTTCTTCGCGTTCAACGACAATCTGCTCCGATGCGGAAGCAAGCGCCGTCGAAATCGCAGGCGCGTATTCATCCGGACAAGTCAGAAGATCGCCCGCCATGCCGCAGATGCCGCCAAGGCGTCTCTGGTTCTGCATAACTGCCTGTACGCCATGGTTGCGGTAAGGCGGATGAGCGATGCGCGATTCAACACCGGCGAGGCGGTTTTGCAGGGAGTGAAGCGCGCTGTTGAGCTCTTCGATTTTTCTTGCCTGACGCACGCCCTCGGCTAGCGACTGCTGATGAGCGTGTTCTTTGGATTTGGTCTCCAGTCTTGCCGCAGCGAGTCTTTCCCTGCGGTCTTCGTACTCGAATTTCGCTTCGCCGAAGAGTTCGAGAAGCGACTGTCTGCTCGCTTCGGCATCTTCGGATGTCATGGCGATTTTGCGTCGTTCATCCGCGGCGGCTTTCTGCTTCTGCAGACTGACAGAAAGCTCCATCACACGCGCCAGTTCAGACTGCAGCGACGCGAGCGCGCCATCGCATTTGAGCAGCGCTTCCTGATTGGCTGCCAGTTGCTCATCCGCGTGCATGTTTTCTGAAGAGAGTGCGGTATGGCGCATCTTCATCTCGTCGATCTGCGCTTTGAGCTCTTCTTCTTTTTTCTTGTTGGCTTCAATCTGAATTGCGAGCACCGAAATTTCAATGGAAGAAAGTTCTTCTTTGCAGGCGATGTATTCATTCGCCTTCTTCGCCTGGCGTTCGAGTGTTTCGAGCTGCGATTTGCAGGAATCCACCTGGTCCTGCACGCGCTCGAGGTTGTTTTTGACGTTTTCCAGTTTGGAAAGCGAGATTTTCTTTCGTTTCTTGTATTTGGCTACACCAGCCGCCTCTTCAAACAGCAGGCGTCTTTCCTCGGGTTTCGCATCCGCGAAAGAGGAAATGTTTCCCTGGGAAATAATGGACAGCGAATCGCGTCCAAGTCCGGTGTCCATGACGAGATCCTGAATGTCTTTCAAGCGGCACGGGGTCTTGTTGATCCAGTTGGAGATTTCCGAGGAACCGCGCTGAATCTGGCGCGTAATCTCGATTTCTTCAAACGGCGAGTCGAAAATCTTCTGGCTGTTGTCGAACACGAGCGTAACGCGCGCGATATTGACAGGCTTGCGATTCTGCGAACCCGCAAAAATCATCTCGTTGAGCGAGGAGCCGGAGCGAAGGGATTTGGCGGACTGCTCGCCTAACGCGAAGCGCACAGCGTCGGTCACGTTGCTTTTGCCGCAGCCGTTGGGTCCGACAATGCCAGTCAGCGGCTGTTCAAAGTTCAGTACGCTTTTGTTGGCGAAACTTTTGAATCCGCTCAGTTCGATTCGTTTAAGAAACATGTGCACCCTCCATTTCTCTAAGTGCTTATTTTCTCATGCTCCAACTTTCTTTTCAAATTCACGGATATGGTCTGCCCTATCCCCATCCGTATCTCTCAAAAGCCGCTGACATTTTTGTCCGGGCGTAAATATGCTTTTGGCAGAGTGAATATGCGATTGTTTTTGCGAAAAGATGAAGCGCATGCAAATGTTGTTCATACATCTAGTTTTCATCTCTAGATTCAATTAGAATGAAAAACAGATATACACAACCGCTTTTGATAGCGGCACAAGGAGATCCCTATGAGTTCAACCGCAATGAAAATGACACCTCCTCTAACGGATACGGGAGGAAACAGTAAAAACGATAAAAACGAAAAGACCAGACGCAAAGGCCGCAAACTGATGAAAGACACCTTTCATCTGACCTTTGGCGAAGAGATCGGCAACGCTGTAAGCCATGGCGTAATGATGATCCTTCTGCTTATCTCCATGCCCCCGCTGTCGGTTATCGCCTTCATGAAAGCCGGATGGGCCGGATGCATCGGCGTGGGCATTTATCTGATCTGCATGATCTGCATGTTTGGCGGAAGCTGCCTGTATCACATCATGCCCTATGACACGACGTGGAAAACGGTTTTTCGCAAGCTCGACCACATCTCCATTCTCCTGGCCATCGCGGGCACCTATACGCCGATCTGTCTGATTATGCTTGCCGGTCCAATCGGCTATACGATTTTAGCCATCGAATGGATTCTTGCCATCATCGGCATCATCCTCAAAAGCGTTTCCCGCTATTCGCATCCGGTTGTCTCCATGATTCTCTACATGCTGATGGGATGGATGGCGATCTTTGTTCTTCCCATGGTCTGGAACCGTGTCGGTCCGGGTTTTGTCGGACTGATTGCAGGAGGCGGCGTGTTCTATACCATCGGCGCGTTTTTCTACGCGAAGAAGAAACCGTACTGTCATTTCGTATGGCATCTGATGATTGCCGCTGCCGCGATCATGCATTTGAGCGCAATTATGATTTATCTTTAGAAAAAATCCTGCTTCGAAGCCCGTTCCGAACGTGACAGGTAACTGATTCGGTGTCAAAATAATTGAGAGTGACTTTCACCGCGACATGCATGTTTCTCATATCGGCGAATGTGCGATAGTGCCATGCGGTGTATCCAAATCCAATTGCATACGAATTTAGAAAGGTGAATTATATGCCCTCCTATACACGTTCCATTGAACAGATCATTTCCAGCTTTCTGAACAACCAGACAGAAAAGAACGCCGTTCTTCTCTTCGAAAAAATGACGCAGGTTCCGTATTATGTCGCTCTTGCTCCGTTTGGCGCGCTTGATCAGGCGCAGCGCACGCAAATCAAAGACAAGATCGATAATGCGCTTGTCAGCGGCGACTGGAGCGATGTTCCGCTTCTGCTCGTTGAATTCAATTCGGACAAAGGCGCTATTCTTCCTCTGTACACAAGCGAGAAGCAGATTGCGAAAGACGGCATGACCGATGCCGGCATCAAAGTTTCCTTCAACGCTGTATACTCGCTGCTCAAAAGCCGCGAAGACATCGGCGTCCTGTTTATCAATCCCAAAGGCGATCCAATTTCCTTTATGCGCGATCAGTTCCTCGAAAGCTTCGCCAAGCGCGTGACGTCCACAAGTACGGCTCAGTTTGAAGCCGGTGAAGTGGTGACTTTTGAAAACGGTGCAGGCAAAGCGCTCCCGGAAGCGGTAAAAGCGCTGCTTCTTGCCGCAGCCGGCTATCCGGAGATCACAAAAGTATGGCTCGCCCGCTCGAAAGACAGCGAGAAAAAGAATCCCTGGATGATCGTAGTCGAATCAAACGCCAAACGTCCGGACAGCTACAAAGGTCTTGCCGAAGCATTCATTCAGCTCCAGCAGGATGGTCCGGTTATGCTTGCCTTTGCGGACGACGAAATCTCTGCCGATATTGTTTCCACATTCGCTCCGATCTACAAACGCTAACTCAATTGAGCATTCCCGCTTTCGCGGATGCTTCCCATACCGCATATGACATTTCTTCTCCGCACGCGCCTGGCGCATGCGGAGTTTTTTTCACTGCTTTATCGCGTCATAGTCTTCGCAAAGGTGAATGTTTCGCTGTTTACTTAGAAGCTGATTGTCTTTGAGTACTGTTTTCCAAAACGAAAAAAGTCTTTCCTGCAGCAGCCTGGCATGATGAATCGTCACATCAGGCGTGCGCTGCAGGAAAGACTTGATCAGTCACTAGACTTTTTCTAAAGACTCTTCTTAAAAGAAGAAACGAACGATATCGTTGTAGGTTGAAAAAATGAGCAGACCAAACAGAAGTACATAGCTTCCTAAAATGATGTACTCAATCACTCGCTGCGACATCTTGCGACGGGTGATTTTTTCAAAAAGCAGGATCAGAATTCGCCCGCCATCAAGCGCGGGTACCGGAAGCAGGTTGAATATGCCGATATTGAGCGAGATCAGCGCGCAAAGCGAGAGATACGGCATCCAGCCGTAGCTGACGATCTGGTCCGTCATTTTGTAAATGCCCACAGGACCGGAAAGCGATTCAACACCTTTGCCCTGCACAAGATTGCCTAGCGAGCGGAAAACGAGCGCGGTGTTGTCCCACAGGTCGTTCCATCCGTATTTGACAGCTTCAAGCACATTGATCTTTTTGACGGGAGAATGCGCGACAAAGCCAATCTGGTAAGCGCCCGATTCTTCGATGTAGTCGGGTGTCATGTACACCTCGATTTCCTCACCATCCCGATCAATGGTAAAGAGCGATTCGCCATGGTTGTAGATCAGAAACTCTGACACATCCATGAGTGTTTTTGGTGTCGCGATCGTGCCATCATTCGCTTCAATGCGCACGATGCGATCGCCGGGCTTCAGGTCAGCTTTGGCAGCCGGAGAGTTTTCATAGACATCTGCCACGACCGGTTCAGCGGGCAGGTTCACATAGCCGCGCACCGCGAAGACTGTTGTCATCAGTCCAAGAGCGAGAATAAAGTTCATCACTACACCTGCGACAAGAACGATTACCTGCTGCCAGGCGGGCTTGTTGTTGAGACGCTCATTTTCGGGAACAGCAGCGAGCCAGTCCTCTTCTTCGTCTTCTTCCTCTTCTTTTTTTGGAATCAGTTCGATGTTGTCGACATTGAACTGAGCAATCTCTTCAAGATCGCGGTCGAGTTTTTCTTCCTCAATGCTTTTGTCTTCATTGCTTAGGGCATGCGCATCTTCGGATTGGCTGTCGTCATCTTCTTCGTCTTCGACGCCGTTCTCTCCGGCAATGCTCACATAGCCGCCAAGCGGGATCGCGCGAATAGAGAAGATGGTATTCTTCCCTTTTCGCTGATAAATCGCCGGACCCATGCCGATGGAAAACTCATGACAATGCACGCCAAACGCGCGGGCTGCTAGAAAGTGCCCCAGTTCATGAATGACGATGATCACGCCAAGCATCAGCACAAAGGCTAGAAGTCCGATCAGAAAATTGATCATGAAATATCCTTTCTATCGTTGTATTCATACTAATTGTGTGCACGTATTCCATCCTGTAAGCATTCAGGAACACGGCAGTATGGTGCCCTCGCACCATACCACAGAAAAATCAAATGAAGATCAAATGGCAAAAGAAACATATACACATAAGATGCCTCAATCGCATTCAGGGTATATCTCACAACAAACAAGCCGGCATTGTCAACAATGCCGGCCTTGCAAGCCAATAAAATTCAGCGTTCGTTTCGCATACGCGCATGCGCAAAGCGATAAGCATGCATTCGTGTCTGATCTGTCAATCAGAACAGCGGAACGGTAAAACATGTGTACAGAATACCGAAGAGAATGATATTCATCAAAAGCGAATCCACTCGATCAAGCACACCGCCATGTCCGGGAAGAAGCGACGAGAAGTCTTTCTTCTTGTAGTGCCGTTTCATTACAGAAAAGCACAGGTCTCCGAGTTCAGCTGCTACCGGAGCGACCACACAAACCGCAATAATCAGCGCAAGATTCATGCCTTTCATGAAGAACAGGCTCACGACAAGTGAAAGCACGAATCCGACAAGCCATCCTCCAAAGAAGCCTTCCCAGGTTTTCTTGGGCGAAACGCGTTCAATCATTTTGTGCTTGCCCATGAAGCGTCCGAAGAAATATGCGCCGGTGTCGCTGCCGTAAGTCGCAAGAATAATCGTCCACAAATAGCGCTTGTCTGCCGAAATAAAGATCTGCATGGACGTGTATGCGAGCGCGAAAATCACCAGGAAAGAAAGCGTTGCAAAGCAGGCTTCCTCGCTGAAGGATTTCACAAAAATCGGAAGCACCCATATAGCGACAATCATCGGCGCCATATACACGAGCAGCGTCGCTGCTGTGACGTGACTTGCCATGAACCAGGGTAGACCAAGCACCCAGATAATCGCGGCAAGCGTTACCCAGAGTCCCCATCGGCGATAGCGCGGAATGCAGTGCAGCCATTCATACGCGCCGGCAGCCACGATAAAGACAGCCAGACACTGCAGGGGAATGCCGCCCCATAATACCGGGAACAGAACGATGGCGATGATAACCAGTGCGGTAAGGATTCTAGTTTTCATCGGCAAGGCCTCCAAAACGGCGATTGCGCCCTGCAAAGTCGGCAAGACATTCATCCAGTGCGGCTTCGTCGAACTCGGGCCACGATTTCGGTGTAAAAATCATTTCCGCATAGGCGATCTGCCATAAAAGGAAGTTGGAAATACGCACTTCACCGCTCGTGCGAATGAGCAGATCCACCTCTTCAGGAACAAAGAGATAGTTCGAGAATTCTTCTTCCGTGATATCGTTTGCTCTTTCGCCTTTTGCAACTTGATCGGCATATTTGCGCATGCCAAGAAGGATTTCTCGGCGCGATCCGTAGTTGATGGCAAGACACAGTTCCATGCCTGTGTTGTTCGCAGTCTGGTTCACAGCTTTCATGATCGTTTTCTGCGTGCCTGCCGGGAAGCGCTCAAGCTCGCCGGCAAACGTTACGCGGATATTGTTATCCATGAGTTCCTGAATAAACGTATTGAAAAACATGCCGGGAAGTTTGCACAGGTAGGACACCTCGTCTTCCGGTCGTTTCCAGTTCTCCGTGGAGAAGGCATAAAGAATCAGTTTCTGAATTCCTCTGCGCTGTGCTTCAAGTGCCACATCGCGGACACGGTCGGCGCCTTTTTTATGACCAGCGGTACGGGGAAGCCCCTGCTTTTTCGCCCAGCGTCCATTGCCGTCCATGATGATGGCGACTGTCTTTGGCGTTGTATCCATTGACGTCTCCTTTCCTATGCCGAAATTGATGTCTTCGGCATTGTCTGAATATGCATAGCTTTGATGATCGTTATTGTTTCAAGTCATGAGTTCAGTCTTCGACTTGCGATCAGCATGCAGTATTGTCCAAATTCTAAAAAAAGCCCGTGACGGGCTTTTTCTTATCCTTCAAGCAGATCTTTTTCTTTGGCATCAGCCAGAGTATCAACTTTTCTGACGAATTTGTCCGTGAGTTTCTGGCATTCGTCGAGAAGACCTTTTGCAACGTCCTCCGGAATATCCTTGTCTTTCTTGATTTTGTCATTCGCGCTGCGGCGGATGTTTCTCAGAACGACTTTAGCTTCGTCCGCATATTTTTTCGCTTCTTTAGCGAGCTGTTTTCTGCGGTCGGTTGTCAGTGTGGGAACGTTGATGCGGATGCAGTCTGCTTCAGCCTGAGGAGTCAGTCCGAGGTTTGCGGCAGAGATTGCGTGGTTGATGGCTTTAACCATTGTACGGTCGTACGGTTTGATGACAAGCTGTGTGCCTTCCATAACCGAGATCTTGGCCATCTGGTTTACCGGAGTCATTTCTCCGTAGTAGTCAACGCGAACGCGGTCGAGCATGGAAGCGGAAGCGCGTCCGGTGCGGATTGTTTTCAGGTTGTTTTCGAAGTTCTCGATGGTTTCGTCCATTTCGAGCTGAGCAAGTTCAATATACTCGTTATCCATGGTTGTTCTCCTTATGTATGTCGCTCTTTCGAGCATGATTCAATTGAATGCAATTGCCTACTTGGCGTCTTTGGTGATGGTTGTTCCGTTCACTTCGCCAAGAACAGCGCGTTCGATGTTGCCGCGTTCGTTCATATTGAATACGACAAGGTCGATATCGTTGTCCATGCACATCGAAATGGCAGTGGAATCCATAACTTTCAGATCCTTGTTGAGCAGGTCGAGGTATGTCAGATGATCGAAGCGTTTGGCATCCGGATTCAGTTTCGGATCGCTGTCATAGACACCGTCAACTCCGTTTTTCGCCATCAGGATCACATCGGCTTCAATTTCGCTTGCGCGAAGAGCCGCGGTTGTGTCGGTCGAGAAGAACGGCGAGCCGGTTCCGGCACCGAAGATGACAACTCGTCCTTTTTCAAGATGGCGAAGCGCACGGCGCAGAACAAAAGGTTCAGCCACTTTCGGCATTTCAACAGCAGTCTGCACGCGAGTGGATACGCCTTCGTTTTCAAGAGCATTCTGTACAGCAAGAGCATTGATGACAGTTCCAAGCATGCCCATGTAGTCGGCCTGCGCGCGGTTCATACCCATATCCTGGATCTGTTTTCCGCGGATGAAGTTTCCGCCTCCGACAACAATCGCCAGTTCTACACCGGTCTCTTTAACAGCCTTGAGTTCCTGCGCGAGGGATTTCAGGATGGCAGGGTCGAGGTTGATGTCTTTCGAGGAGAGAGCTTCTCCGCTAAGCTTAAGCAAAACACGTTTATACATTGGTTTATCGGTCCTTTTCATTCTCTAACCCATTATACATGAGGCATTGTAAAAAAAATAGAAACGGCATTTGAGGGATGCGACGTGTTCGTACAGGGCAGATTTTTCCCGAAAAGTGCATCAAAGGCAGAAGCGGCAAGTGCTTCGTAAATGCGGAATTCCCTTTATATAGGGATATATGGAAAAAGCAGAAATCCTTTGCGCCTGAATGGCATGCATGCTCGCATTTCAACGCTTACGGCATCGATCCTCTACTGCTGCTGCGTATCATTTTGCATGGACTCTGCTTTTCACATCTTATTCTAAGCTGATGTTTCAAACAGATTCAGCGCATTTGACCACGCCGGACGAACAGATTCAAACCTGTTTGCACAGGTATGAAACAAAGGCGATTCACCTGTATGAAAATCGGCATTTTTTCATCTTACATCGCTGAAATCCTCTTTTTTGCACAATCCGGCGATGCTAGAATTGTGTTACG
>CAOKFJ010000009.1 GCA_948467695.1 uncultured Allobaculum sp.
CCAAAACTGGAAACGGGTCCGTTGTTAGTACCTGTTTTGGGGAATTTATCGTTTAGAGATATCCGCCCGAGAGGGAGAATATGGCGGAAGTCGCCATCCAGGCGATGGAAAGAGAAAGCAGAAAGAGAAGCAGGTAGATTTTCTGTGTGCTGTTCTTGCGCGTGAAGCGCGAAAAGTCGATGCATGACAGCGCATAGAACGAGCAGCAAAACATCACAATCAGCACGACCGCATACAAAATCTGGCTTTGCGGAATCATCCGATATAGCCTTTCCAGACAAACGGATATTTTTCGCTGAGCTCTTCTACCGCTTCATCGACGCTGAATCCCATCAGAACAGATCCGGAACCGGTCATCATGACGCGCACAAGACCAGCGTCGCGCATGTCTTCGCGCAGTTCCACCAGTTCGTCCATCAGTTCGTATGCCTGAGCTTCAAAAGCATTGCTCATGGTCTGGTAAAGCAGACCGATATCTTTTTTGCGCACCGCATCCTCCACGATATCGATATCGAGGGGGGCGGATTTTGTTTCTTCAAAACGCGCAAAGGCTTCTTTGGTCGAAATGCCTTTAACGCCCTGGGCGAGCACCACAGGGATTTTCCAGTCGATGTTGAGATCCTGCACGATTTCGCCTGCGCCTTTGACACGGGTAAAGCCGCCGTGCAGGCAGCAGGGCACATCGGCGCCGATCTGAAAGCCGATCGCGTCGAGCTCTTCTGTGCCAAGACCAAGGGATTCTATTTCATTGAGCGCTTTAAGCAGCGCAGCAGCATCGGCGGATCCTCCGCCAAGGCCTGCCTGATCGGGAATGTGCTTGATCAGATGGATGGCGTAGTGTCCTTTCAGTCCGCCCTGCTCGCGCATGAGCGTTACGGCTTTGTGCAGGGTGCTGTTTGCGGGAAGGCGGAAGGTGTCGCAGGTGATGGAATCTTCTGCGGCAGGGGTGATTTCGAGTTCGTCGTACAGTTCGGCAGGCGCGTTGACCATGTCCATTTCATGGTAGCCATCGTCGCGTGTGCCGAGAATATCGAGGGCGAGATTAACTTTCGCAAATGCTTTCGTGTTCATAGTTCACCTTGTAGAGTTTGATAAAATCGTCGACGCCAAGCTGCTGGGCGCGTGTTGCCGGATCGATGCCCGCGTTTTCAAGCAGGGCAAGCGCTTTGGCTTTGTCGCCGGTCCATGCCTGCAGGTTGTTGAGCAGGGTTTTGCGGCGCTGCACGAAGCAGGCTTTGACCATCGAGATAAAGTGTTCCTCGTTTTTGACGGGGTGTTCGTTTTTGAATGTAAACTGCAGAACCGCGCTGCCTACATTGGGCGAGGGCCAGAAGACGTTGCGGTTGACGTCCATTACGCGGCGGATGTTGCAGCGGTACTGGGTAATGACGGACAGCGCGTTGTATTCCTTCGAAGAGGAAGGCGCCGCAAAGCGGTCCGCCACTTCTTTCTGCATCATGACTGTAATCGATTCGATCGGCTGTCTGGCTTCAAACAGCTTGAACAGAATCGGGGTCGTTACATAGTAGGGCAGGTTGGAGGCAAAGCGCACGGGTGTGCCTGCTTTGGCATAGGGTTCAAGCATGGCGTTGACATCGACATCGAGAAAGTCGGTGAGAATGACTTCAAGGTTGTCGGCGCCGATTTCTTCGCGAAGCACTTCGGGAAAGCGGGGGTCGATTTCATAGGCGACAACTTTCTCGTTGTATTCGCACAGATACTGCGTAAGCGCGCCGATGCCCGGACCGATTTCGATCATGACGCCTTTTCCGTCCGCGCTTGCCGCGCGGGCGATTTTTTCAACGACGCCGGGTTCGACGATGAAGTTCTGGCCGAAACTTTTCTTCGTCTGCGCGTTCCATTTTTCCTGAATTTCGCGGGTGCGGCTTTTGGTCGCGATAGGACGATCGATCATAGAACCTCCTTAATATCCTGGGCGTTGATGCCCATGGCGTTCAGTCGTTTAAAGCATGTTTTGGCATTGCATGGTCCGATATGGAACGCGTCGCATACCGCAAAGCGGCGCGCGGCGTTTCCTGTCAGGCCAAGGTCGAGAAATTCGCTCCATTCAAGAGTATGAAGAGCTTCTTCATAAGTAATGAGATGCGAGAGGCTTTCTTCGAGATCCTCTTTGGCGGCGTGTTCCACGCCGACTTTTTTATCGGTTTTCGCTTTGTTTTTATCGATGTAAGCGTGTTTTACGCCGGGGATTTTGCGGGCGACGATGCTGCGGATGTGCTCGCCCGAGCGGTCGGGATCGGTGAACACAATCACGCCGCGGCTTTTCTGCGCCGCCGCGATGCGCTCTAAAATCGGACCGGTGACATGGCTGCCATGGGTCTCGATGGTATCGCAGTCGAAAAAGGTTTTCAGGCGGGCGGTATCGCTTCTGCCCTCCACCACAATGACTTCATGAATGTGCATCCTGTATGTTTCTCCTTCAGGTATGAAGTGCGGATCTGTTCAGTGTTTGGATATCCGCTTGTATTCTGTATTCCTGGTTTGTACTTGGTTTGTACTTGATATGGACTTACTTATCCTCGCCATTGGAAGCAGAGGCAGCGCTGCTGTCCTTGCGGTGCCAGGGCAGAGGGGATTTTGTTTTGGACGCCGCTTTTTCATCAAGAACAGCAGCGGTGCGTGCAGCGTAGGTAAAGCCTTCGCCGCGCACTTCGTGAACGGTGTTGGCAATGACAAAAGCGTGGGGATCGATTGCGGAAATCGCATTGAGAATTCCGCCGTATTCGCGGGTGTTGATGCAGCACATCAGAACGGGACGGGGTTCATTGGACCAGGCGCCCTGTCCTTCAAGAACGGTGACGCCTCGTTCGAACTGATGAAGCAGGCACTGCTGGATCTCGGGCCATTTGTCCGAAATGATCATGATGTTCTGCGCGCTTTCACCGCCGAATGTGGATACCCAGTGGATCGCGAACGAAGACGCCATGACGGCGACAAGACCGACAAGAATGGTGTTGAGACCGAAAATCCACAGTCCGCAAAGGATCGTGACGGTATCGACGAGCATGACGCACTGGTTGGTGGGCATGGACAGGTATTTGTGCATAATCAGAGCGGGAATATCCATACCGCCGGTGCTCGCGTTGACACGGAAAACCAGACCGAGTCCGCAGCCGACAAGAAGACCGGCGTAGAGTGCGGAAAGAATCGGGTCGATGTGCGAGAAAGGTGTCGTGTCAAGAAGGCTTAAAACCGAGACGAAGAACGGATAGATAAAGGTCGAAAGCAATGAACTGAGGGCGAATTTCTTGCCCAGACAGATCGCGCCGACCACGAAGAGCGAAATGTTGACGATCGCGATCAGCACAACGCGGCTGAGCGGAATGAAGGTGCTCAAAATAATCGAGACGGTCGTTACCCCGCCGCTGAGAATATCGCGCGGGAGAATAAAAAAGACGGTGGCAAACGCCACAAGCAGGTTGCCGGCGGCAATCATCGCAATGTGTTTAAAATTAAAGAGTTCTTTTACGTTATTCATAATCTGTACCTCCCATGATTATAGCATGCCAAACCGGCTGGAATTGTTTGCGGTATGCGCATGGACAAAGCGGCGCATCGGACGCCGTGCATGGTGCGCGTAAAGAATTATACTTGTTAAACTGCTTTTTCGATGCGCAATTATCGTGCATAATGAAAAAGGAAAACGCCTGAATTATCTTATTTCGCTTTGCCAGGCGAACAGATCGGCGAGTGGATAAGTCAGAGCGAAAGCTTTGACTTATCCGGGATATCCGCCGCCAAAAATAAGAATCGCGCAGCGGGCTTCGCTTTTTTACCGGCGTGAAAAAGCGAAGTAGAAGAGACGGCTCAAATGCGCCGCTCTGGGTTTGCGAGTCTACAATAAAAGCATGCGAAAATGCCTTAAAGATCGCCCTTTGGCAGATATGCGTCTCTATGATCCTGCATAGGCT
This sequence comes from uncultured Allobaculum sp., assembly GCA_948467695.1. Classification (GTDB taxonomy): domain Bacteria; phylum Bacillota_I; class Bacilli_A; order Erysipelotrichales; family Erysipelotrichaceae; genus Allobaculum. The sequence goes on from CAOKFJ010000009.1 coordinate 3,933, forward strand.
TGAATCGAGATGGCGATGCGCGCAGTCTCTATTCTCTGTTTACCTTGCGCGTACATTTAGAGCAAGCAATATGCCGAAATGAGACACATGGCAGAATACTTATCGCATCGATGGAAACGGTATTCGAACCAGCATGACGTTTGTGCATATAAACAGATGCGCAAAGCGGCTCGGCGCACAGCCGCCAAAGCCGTAATGCGCACGCGCAAAAGCGCGCATAGAAGCATTGCGTCTGGCAGCCATATGACAGGACAGGCAGTCGGCGGCCTATGGCGCATGCGCGACGTATGGCTTGATGCCTCAATGCCTATGCCCCAGACAAACCACACAACGTTTGACCACTCTATACACTCTATATACAAGGAAAGAGGTGACGGCTATGGAGATGAATCGAAACATCACCCTGATTGCGCCTTCGGCGCTTCATCTGGAGCTGTACCAGAAAATTATTGAACAGCGCGGAAGCTGTCTGAACATCACCGTGCTCGGACTCGACGCCTATCTGGCGCGCAAACTGTCCAAACCGCGCACGCCGCTGATCGCGCTGCTTTACCAGTACTCGAGAGCACTCGAGACGCTAAGCAAAGACAATCTGTTCTACACATCCAGAAACGACTACGACTTTCTCAAAGACTGCGAAGACTTCATGACACTCGTTCAGATGTACGACCTGCATGATTTTCCCGCAAACACAAAACGCGAGCGGGATCTGCTTGAAATCATCGAACGGCTGATGCCCATTGAACTGTGGGTCAAGGAAGCCAGAACGCTGCCGTTCGATGATGCCGGCGATGTGTATATTCTGCAGACCGAACGCGGGGCGAAAGACCGCTTCTGGATCGATCTTCTTGTGAAAAAAGGCGCGCATATCGTCGAGATGAAACGCCATAAACGCTTCTACTACTGGGCATGCTCCAATGCGCGCAAGGAAATGGAAGCGTGCGCCGACGCGATTGTCTCCAACCAGCTCGATGCGTCCAGCGTGCTGATCGCGCTCGCTGATCCGAGTCAGAAATATGTCCTGGCGCAGGCGCTTGAATCGCGCGGCGTGCCGTACACCTTCTCGAGCAGCGACAGTTCCAGACGCATTGTCGAACAGTGGAAATGCGCGCTGACGTACTTGATGAAACGCGATGACGACAGTCTGATGGACATGCTTGAAACGCTGTTTCCTGTGAGCAGCTATGATCTTCGCCGCTATATCCGTCTGTTTGGCAGCGAAAGCGGCTCGATTCAGGATGTGCCCTATCGGGAAAACTCGCTTTTGAGCGAAGAGACATTCGAATCGCTCAAAAGTCTGCAGATCGGCATCATGCAGTGGAAAGCGCTGCTGGAGTCGATGAAAGACTGGACGCTTGATTCGATCGACCAGATCGCCCGCCTGATTATGGACCAGACACCCAATCCCACGGATGATGATCTCAATGCGTTCGAGGGCGTGATGAACCGCATCGCCGATGTGCGCGCCGAGCTTCGCACGCCCGCAGATCTTGAACTGCTCATCTGCTCGCTCGACAGCCTTCGACCCTCGCAGGCGCTCTCCAGTCTGAAAGGCGCGCTGATCGCCGGACGCGAACAGATCTGCGGACTGTACGACAACGTCTTTTACATCGGCGCCGATGCCAATCATTTCCCCGGATCGCAGGCGTTTAGCGGCATTTTCGATGAAGCGTACATGGAACAACTGCACTTCAAATCGCTCGATGAGCGAAACAAAGAAAGCTTCGACCAGCTCCAGGCGGTGTTCAACGAACCCGAAAGCCTGTTTATTCTCACGCCCCAGTCCGACTATCTGGGCAAAAGCATCGAAAGCAGTCATGAACTCAATACATGGCTTGGCATGCTTCCAAAGTTCAAGCCTGTCGGCGAACCGTCCGCCAACCCCAGACCGTCCTTTACGATTGAGGGCGTAAAAAGCGCGAACCTTTTCCCGGAAGAAAACGGCGTGCTGCAGGCTAGACCGCGCTCGCTGCACACGTTTGAAGAATGCCCGCTCAAAAACCTGCTTCAGTATGGGCTGTGTCTGCGCAAACCGGCCAAAGCCGGCGAGATTTTCAAAGTGCGCGGCGATATCGTCGAGCGTCTGATGCGGGATGGCTGGAACAAATATCATCTTTCCTACGAGCAGCTCGACAATGCGCAGATCGCTGCGCTTGTCGCGGACGACTTCGCCTTTGCGCGCTCGCTTTTCGCGGCGCAAAGCGAAGAGCTCGACGCGCTGCAGTCGCTGACAACCGAGCGCATGATCCGCGTGTTTGAACGCCTCCGTCCCATTCGCCATGAACTGCACCTCGATCTGGTCAGCAGCGATTATCGTGTGCAGATCGAAAAAGATTTCGACGGTATTCCGATGAATATCGAGGGCTCGATTGCGCTGTCGTCTTCGAAAAAGGCGGTGTTCAATCTCGTCGATCCCGCAAGCGAAGGCTTCATTTCCTCCGAGCTGCCAAGAGCCACGCTCGATTTAAGTCTGCAGCCCAAAGCCGCAAGCCGCCCGGCGTTCTCGCTTCGCTACGGATCAGGCGCGGCGCAGGCGACCGCGATGCCTGTCAGTCAGGAAGAAGCGGCGTATAAAGGCATGGAGGAGTTTTACAAATCCAGCCTGAGCGCGCAGAACTTTGACGGCCCGGGCGAAAGCGCCCTGCAGGCGACGCTCGCCAAAAAAGTGCCGACGTACGAAGCGCGCGAAAGCAAGATGAGCGCGCAGGCCGAAGGCCTTGCCGACAGCCTGAACAAAAACAATTTCAAACCGCTTCATAAACCCGATGCCTGCTCGCACTGCAGCTATCGCGCAATCTGCCGCAACGCGGCGATTGAAAAAGGATAGAAAGGAGAAGAGAAAAATCTATGGATACTCAACTGAATACAGACCAGCGCACCCAGGATGGCATCGACACAACAGCGCCATCCCCCGAAGATGCGCCCGTCAAGAAACTTCGCTTCTCCGATGCCCAGCAGCGCGTCATCGACTCGCGCGGCAAAAATCTTCTGGTCAGCGCGAGCGCCGGCGCGGGAAAAACCGCGGTTCTTGTCGAAAGACTATGCCGTCTGGTCGTGGATGATCATGTGCCGATTTCTTCGATTCTGGCGATGACCTTTACCGAAGACGCGGCGCGCGAAATGAAAACCCGACTGAAAGCGCGCCTGCTTGAAGCGGCGAAAACCGATCCTTCGCTCAACGCGCAGATCGGAGCCCTCGAGACGGCGATGATCAGCACGATCCACTCGTTCTGTCTCGATCTTGTCCAGCACAACTACTACATGGCAGGACTGAGCTATTCGGTGGTCAACAACATCGACAACGACCTTGCCGACAGCCAGGCGCTTGAAGAAGCGTTTGAAGGCGCAAGACTCGCGCTTGATCCTGATCGAAGCGCCGAACTGCTTCTGTATATGGAAGCTTTCTCCAAAAATGAAGCGCATCTGCGCGAACGCCTGCTTAAATTTCTCGAACTTGCCCGAAGCAAGCCGGATCCCGTTGCGTGGATGAACGACTGCCGTAAAACGGATACAGCGATTACGCCATGGTTTTTCGCCTATTTCGAAGTGCGCGTGCAGGCGCTGCTCGATATTTTCGAGGAAGTGGAAAACGCTGTGGAAGACATGGAGTTTGCCAAGCTCAAAAAGCAGGAAGACTACATCGCTTTGTTTAGCGGAAAGCATCGCGCGCTGGAAATCTGCATGAACGCGCTCAAAGAGCGAAACTACGATGCCTTTGGGCAGGCGTTTGTCGAATACATCGAAACGACCGGACGCTTTACACCGACCATCAACAAAGTCTCGTTCAAATCGCTCCAGTCCGATTCGCGCCGTCTGGAAAAGGAAATCGGTGACGTGCTGTTCACACCTGAGCAGTTCGAGAAGAGCGAAGAAAGTGTTCGCCGCGTGCAGAACACGTTTATCGACCTCGCGCTTGATGTGCGCTCGCGCTTTCAGGCGATCAAAAAACGCGAAGGCTTCATCGACTTCGCGGATATGGAACTGTACGCGTGGCAGATTCTGCAGAACAAAGAAACCGCCGACGCGCTTCGCAAGAAATACGAAGTCATTCTCATCGACGAATACCAGGACACCAACGACCTGCAGGAATCGATCATCAACGCCATCTGCAGGAAGAACAACGTTTTTCGCGTAGGCGACATCAAGCAGTCGATTTACGGATTCCGCCAGGCGCGTCCGCAGCTGATGATGAACCATCTCGACCATTCAGGTCCCGACGATCAAATCATCGCCATGCAGGAAAACTACCGCTCGAGTGCCAGACTCATCCGCTTCAACAATCATTTTTTCAGCCATCTGATGAACACCGAAGGCCTTCCCCCGCAGTTTGCGGCGATCGACTATGCCCGTCCGGGCACCGATGCGCAAAGCGAAGGCGCGCAGAAGCCGATCCGCTTTGTGTTTACCGAATACGAAAACTACGTCAAAGACGGCGAAGAACTCTCGACCATCGCTGCGCGCAAAATCCATCGCCAGAACCGCTACGATCTGATCGCGCACGACATTGAAGAGCATGTCAAAAACGAAGGCTACGCGCTGCGCGACATCGCCATTCTGACTCGCTCCTCTACGCCGCATGACGAACTGAAACAGGCGCTCGAAGCCTGGGGCATCCGCGCGCTGCATCATGTGCGCCGCGGCTTCTACACCAACAAAGCCATTCAGGTTGTTCTTTCCGCCATGCGCGTCATTGAAGACGAACGAAACGACATCGCCCTGATGGCGGTGCTCTGCTCGCCGCTGACCGGGCTTAGCCAGCAGGATATTCTGCCTTTGCTTGTGGGGGCGGATGACAGCCAGTCACTGTACAACCGTCTTCGCCTGCATGAAAAAGGAAACAAAGTCCTGCAGATTGTGCGCGATCTGAAAAAGCTCAAAGAACTGCCGCTCGCGCAGATGGTTGTGGGCATCTTCCAGATTCGCGGCTTCTATGACTACTGGACAAGCTCGCAGGATAAAACCAACCTCGACCTGCTTCTGGAAAAAGCGGTGGAAGCGCAGGAACTGATGGATCTCGAAAGCTTCCTCAACTCCGCGACGCTGGAAGAAAACCTCGATAAAACTTCCGAAGCGGTGCCTTTTGGCAAAGAAGAAGACGCCGTGCGCATCTCGACCATTCACGCCTCGAAAGGTCTGCAGTACAAGCTTGTCTATATTCTGGGCGAACAGACGCACCGCGATATCGAGGGCATGAGTCCGATTCAGTTTGACGCGGATCTGGGGCTGAGCTTTACCGGACTGGATACAAAAGATCTGCTTAAACAGAAAAACGCATCGACGATCGCTTTCGGTCACAAGCGATTCCTCGAAGAGCAGCAGGAGAAAATGCGCCTGCTCTATGTGGCGTGCACACGCGCCGAGCAGGAACTCGTCTTTGTCGATACGCTCAAAAACGAATCGATCTATGACAGCGACTTCGATCTGCGCGCGCTGCTCAACGATGACGGCTTTACGAGCTGGTTCTTCCATATGTATCACACATCGCCCAACAAGGATGTCGTCTTCGAAAAAGTCGAAACCGTCTATGACCGCCCCGAGCGCGGAGTGGATCCCGGACGCAAAATGAAAATCCGCCGCTACGGCGGACCGGTACGGGAAATCTTTTCGCAGACCGCCAGCAAGTCCAAAGAAAGCGTGCAATGGCCCAAAGAAGGCTATGGCAAAGGCAAGGAGAGCGGCATGGCCAAGGCGAGAGGAACACTCTTCCACGATCTTGCCGGCAAACGGCCGTATCCCTACCAGCGCGACGCGGCAGCGGAATTTGCGCGAAAAGCGGGAATGCCGCTTACACCCAACGATGAAGACCGCTTCCTTCGTCTTAACGACAATCCGACGTACGAAAAATGGATGAGCCTGCCTCATGAATTCGAATGCCCGTACTGCGTGATGGAGCAGGGCGCGATCGTGCATGGATATATGGACCTTGTCGTCTTTGAGGGCGATGAGATTCATATTCTCGACTTCAAAACCGACGCGGCCTTTGACGAACAGTCGCTCGCTTCGCGCTATCGCGCGCAGCTTGAAACGTACCGCAGAGCGATGCAGACAATTTATCCCGAGCGCAAAGTGCACGCGTGGATCTATTCCTTTGATCTGGCGGCGCTGTTTGAATTGTAATCTTCGCGCATGCTGCGATCTTTGATCAGCCGGCATTGAACGCTTTAAAACAAGACAAAGCCAAAGAGGAAAAGAGCGGCTTTGTCGAATGCGATTTTTGTCGATCCCTGGATTTTCGGTCATCCATATATATATCGGAGATATCGGAATACCTATTTTCATCTATTCGAATATATATTCCGTTTGAATGTGCATATTCCGATCAGGATATTGTTTGGGATATACAGTCAGGCATTCAGAAATACTTGTCCGCCGCAGAGCATCTGCGGCGGATTTTTTTACTCTATGTCCTGTGTCTTATATGTCCTGTGTCTATATCCTATGTCCTATACGCAGAGATGTGTGTCGGATACGCTGTGATTTACGATGCAGGCGTTTTCGCATTTTCTTCATAGGCGATCGGCTATGCGGGACAGTTCGCAAAGTCGAAAAAGAGCAGAGGACGCGCACACGCGCAACTCTGTCCAGAACATAAGCGTGCAAAGGCATGTGCAGAGAAAACGAACGGACATTGTCAAAGTGTTCGTGCCAGGAAAAGTTCCATGGGCTGCGCGTATCCTGGAAAGTTTAAAAGCAGGCCTCCACAGTCCTGATAGCCAAGCGCGCGGTAGAAGTGCTGCGCGCTTTCGTCGGCGCGAGTGGATGTCATGACCAGATCACAACCTTTTTTGCGCATGATTTCCTGCCAGTGTTTCATCAGCGCCTGTCCATACCCCTGGCGGCGGTACTCTTCGTTGATCATAAGCAGATCGAGAAAAGGAATGGACTGCCAGAAATACGAGAAGCGAAGAAGACCAATGAGAACGCTGCCTTCAAACAGCGCAAGTCCTGTTTCTGTGCGGACAATTTCTTCAAAGCGACCTCGCGCAAGGTGAGCGTCCAGTTCAAACCAGGCGCTTTTGTCGCTGTGCTGTACGGTTCTGATCTCCATATTGTTTTCTGTTCCTTTCCTGGGGCATTGATTTTGCGTGAGATGTCTTTGTGATCTGCTCGAGTCTGTTTTGGCGAATAGCGTATGCGAACAGCGTATCGGCCAGCCGTATTCGAGAAACTGTTTTTTGCGAATGTGCCTTTTCAAATCGAGAAATTTCGATGAGCGGCATCGAATTGAGCAGAAATCTGTCTTTGATCGATAGTCGTAAAAGACAATGAAGGATTTATTTCGGCACGTATGCATAAAAATCAAGAAGTTTAGCCTAACCGGTCAATTTTTAATCTTTTTTCATAAAAAAGTTCAGTTTCATTCATTTTGTAACCCATCATTCACACATAAAAAAGCCGAAATTGAAAAAAACGCGTTTCCCTTTATACTGAATTGTGTTCGAGAAGCAAAGACATGTTTCGATACGAACGAACAATTCAAATTCCAAAAAGGAGGAAACCACTCACATGGACAAGTTTTTCCATCTCAAAGAGAGAGGAACTGATGTAAAAACCGAGATTATCGCCGGTATTACAACGTTCCTTGCCATGGCTTACATCCTTGCGGTTAACCCGATGATCCTCGGTGATTCCGGTATGACCCCTGAAGCTGTATTCATGGCTACTGCGCTTTCTTCGGCAATCGCCTGCGTTCTGATGGGCGCCCTTGCCAACTACCCTGTCGCTTTGTCGGCTGGTATGGGTGTAAACGCCCTGTTCTCTTACACTGTTGTACTGACTATGGGATATTCCTGGCAGGCTGCTCTTGCTGCTGTATTTATCTCCGGTCTGATCTTCGTGCTGATTTCCGTAACCGGAATCCGCAAGAAAATTATTGATTCCATCCCCATGCAGCTTAAGCTCGCGATCGGTGCTGGTATCGGCTTCTTCATCGCTTTTGTTGGTCTGAAAAACGCCGGCATCATTGTTGCCAATGAATCCACTTTCGTTGGACTTGGCTCTTTCACTGATCCCCAGGTTCTGCTTGCCCTGTTTGGCGTTATCGTTACCATCGTCTGCGTTGTACGCAAAGTGCCCGCCGGCGTATTCGTAGGTCTTGTGATCACTGCCATCGTTGGTCTGTTCATGGGTCTTTGCGGCATTGAAAACATGCCCGCGTTTGGCGGTCGTCTGACCACTAACTTTGACCGGAGCGCAGCAGGCGCATTCGCGAGCGGATTTGGCGAACTCTTCTCCAACCCCCTCAATGCGATTGTTGTGATCTTCTCCTTCCTGTTTGTAGACTTCTTCGATACAGCCGGAACTCTCGTTGCGGTTGGTAACGAAGTAGGACTCGTTAACGAAAAAGGCGAACTCGAAGGCGCTGAGCAGGCTCTGCTTGCCGACTCTATCGGTACTTGCGTAGGTGCTGCTCTGGGTACTTCCACAATCACCAGCTTTGTTGAATCTTCTTCCGGTGTAGGTGTAGGCGGACGCACAGGTCTGACTGCCATCACTACCGGTGTGCTCTTCCTTCTGTCCATCTTCATCAGCCCGCTGATTCTCGGTCTGATCACAAACGCTGTAACTGCTCCGGCTCTGATCGTAGTAGGCGTTATGATGGCTCAGCAGATGAAAGGCATCAACTGGGAAGATCTCACGATCGCTATCCCTGCATTCATCACCATCATCACTATGATCCTGATGTACTCCATCTCCAACGGTATCGCGTTCGGCTTCATCGCTTACGCGGTATGCATGGTAGCTGCAGGCAAAACAAAAGAAGTTCACCCGACCGTATGGGTTCTGATGGTGATCTTCGTCATCTACTTCGCTTCTCCCTATCTGATGGCTTAATCGCCGCGCATTGCGATAAATTTTCAATACACATATTGAGGCAGGAAATCCTGCCTCTTTTTTCTGTCTTTAAAAAGCCGGACAGAGGCTAAAGGAAAAACAGAAAGAGGATAGAAGAGCGCAGAACACGACGAAAAGCGCCTAGGGAAAAGAAATCCACGCGACATAACACGCGGTACAACACGTGACGCAAAGAGAATGGAAAAGGCAGAGGAAGCGCAAAAAGCAAAAGATAAAACAGTATATAAACAATGTATATAAGGAAGATCGTAGCGCAGTGGGGAAGAATTTAGAGGGAATGCAATGCGCAAAGTCATGCGCGGATTGTGAAGATGCGAGGTAAACGCGAGATAAGAGAAAGCCAGACAAGAAGAAATAGACGGAAGAATCAGTGCAAAGAATTCGAGAAGAGAAGGGAAATACGGCAAGTGAAGAAAACAAGGAAAACAGAATTTGTTCATGATGCGAATACATATGTCTTCGTTGGGCGGAGAAGACGAAGCGATACAGCACGAGATTTCGGCATTCCAGACAGGCGGGACTTGTAAAATAAGCGGAATGTTTAATTTTATATTGACAAATTTGATGGTTTTCAAAGTGTGAAATGCATAGCGGAATATCGATTTTATTCTGTATATTTTTAAAAATTCGCTTTACAGATAATGTTTCACATTGCTCAATTCAGATTGCAAAAATCATGATGGAGCGAACAAAATGTGCCGAAAAAGACAAGAAACCCATTAGCGCGATTCAAAGCTGCAAATACCATCCGGGAATTTTCGGCGAAACCAGGAAATTTCGCAAAGAAAAACTGTATGAATTCTTCGGAATTTGATGTCGAAAAAGTGTAGAAAAACGGACAAAAGCGAATGAAAATAGGACAGTCCAAAAAACGGGCGGTTTGAATGTTGGATTGTGAAAATTAATCTATGTGCTGATAATATGTCATACAAAAGATTTTAAAATCGCTTATGCAATAGAGATTATCATCTGCATATGGTACACAGGAATGGTAAAACGCATGTTGACGGTGAAAAACACAACCGATAAATTGAAAATGGATTTGATGAACAAGATCATGCCCGAAGGATACATTCCTCTCTGACGTGATCTTCCTTTGACAACCATTCATACCCGTCATGGAAGATTGCAGAATGCAGATAAACTGTCACGCTGAAGAAAAGAACGTGTATGATCGACATGCACCCGCCACTGCAGGCGCATCCGATTGAAATGTGCAGGAGGAGAGAACAATGACCGAGAACGACATGAAAAAGCTGTCCCGTGCCGATCTGCTCAGAATTGTCGCAAATCGCCAGGAAGCCATTGAGGAGCTGCAGGCTGAAAATGCGCTCCTGAAAGAAAAACTCGAAGAAAGAGAAGCCCTTTGCGAGCAGGCAGACAGCCTCGCGCAGGCGGCGCTCTACATCAACCAGGTCGTCGAAGCCGCGCAGGCTGCAGCTGACCTGTATGTCTACAACCTCAAACGTGCCGCACAAAGCCCTAAAGAATCAAACGCTTCGGAGGAACACGCATGAGCAAGAAGAAAACAAATCGAAAAACATTAGATCCGAAAAAACTCGACTTTACCTCGGAAGAGGCGCGCAAGGAGCTCAAGTACGAACTTCGACAGCAGCGCACCAAACGAACTTTCCGTTCAACGGTATCGATTCTGATCACCGCCGCCGCCATCGCCGTACTGATCGCCAACCTGTATCTGCCGATTCTGCATACATACGGAACCTCGATGACACCGCTTCTTGAAGAAGGCGACTATACCGCCGCCATTCGAGGAAGCAAATTCGAAACCGGAGATGTCATCGCCTTCTACTACAACAACCGAATCCTGATCAAACGCGTCATCGCCGGTCCTGGCGACTGGGTATTCATCGATGATGATGGCGTAGTGAGCGTCAACAACGAAGTGATTGACGAACCCTACGTATCCGAACTCGCCAAAGGCGACGTCACCATCGAGCTTCCCTATCAGGTGCCCGAAGGACGATGGTTCGTTCTTGGCGATCATCGCGAAGTATCTCTTGACAGCCGATCAAAAGTCATCGGTGATGTGGCTCAGGAACAGGTGATCGGAAAACTGATCGGTGTTGTATGGCCCCTTGACCATATGCGCCTGCTTTCCTGATTGAAAATCCAGCGTGTTCATATCGCACGCAGCACAGGCGAATTCATCCTCGAAAATGAAAAAGCGCTGCGATGAAAGCAATATCGCCCAAACTGTCCAAGATGCAATACAAACCGGATCATGACATCAACAGTCATGATGAAAACGGTCGCAAGAGACAGAAAACAGATCAAAACAAAAAACGCCGCCTGAAGTGAACTGTTTCACTTTCCGGCAGCGCAGACCATAGGTGTAGTCAAAAAATATTAAAAGACAAACAATCGTTTGTTTCTCCTAAGCTATGGAGATTGGGAATATGACGAGAAGGCGCAGATGTGCAAAAGGAACGTCTACCGACTGTTTTTGCGGACGAGAACCCGCGCGGCATACGGATGGACAAAAGGCTTTTGAAATCTCTTCTCAGTTACAGTTTCAAGAAAAAACGTCAATACTTGATAAATTCAGTGGAAATATATTGATTTGATAAATAACTATTCGGAAACTTGACATTTCGGTGTACCATTGAGGCGATCGAAAAGACGGCATTTCGCTTGCACAAATCAACAGCTTGTGATTGCCGATCTAAACGTCTGGATATTCCGAAAAAGTGACGAGTTTTGAGAGTGAATCCAGATGCCAAATACATTTTGACCTTTAATCAGCAATGATCTGTTGACAAACTCGATATAGAGTGATTGGAGAAACGTAAAACAAGAATGAAGAGAGGAAGAGTGGAATGAGAAAATTGATAACTAACCTGCTGCCCCTTCTTGTTTTCGCATGTACGTTCACTGCAGCCACCCCGCTGTATGCGCAGCCCTCATCCGAACAGGCACCGTCGCAAAGTGAAACAACGACTATCGAAACCAATGACACCAACAGGCAGACAGGAAACCTGACCCTGCTTTTCGAACATGAAGATACAAAAGTGAACTCTGGATCGATCGAAGTGATTCAGGTGGCAACCATCGACTTCAGCGAACCCGCTTCGCCCGTCTTTGTTTACACCAAAGAATTTGAAGACGAAGACATGCCTCTTGAAAACCTGATGCATGCGACAACTTCCAGAGAACTTGACCGCTTCGCGACAGAAAAGAAAATCACCGGAACAATTGTTCCTGTGCGCGACGGCAAAGCCATTTGCGAAAACATTCCCGTCGGATTGTACCTGATCCGTCAGAAAGATAAATTTGACGGCATCAAACACATCACACCGTTCCTCATTTCCGTACCTAGAGCGGATGAAAACGGCGAGTACATTTACGACCTCGAAGCATTACCCAAAACGATTGTGGATGCCGATGATCCGGACAGCTCAACAAGCAGTTCGTCCTCTTCATCGTCTTCAAAGTCCTCCAGCAAGTCGGACTCTAAATCGAACTCGAAATCCTCATCGAAATCGAGTTCCAAATCCTCAAGCAAACCCGGCAAGCCCGGTGGCAAAAGCGATGTAAACACCGCG
>CAOKFJ010000010.1 GCA_948467695.1 uncultured Allobaculum sp.
CGCCGCTGATCGGTTTTGAACTGGACGGCTACGCTGGCATCATCATCTCCTTTATCATCTTTTATTCGGCATGGGGTCTTCTCAAAGATGTCATCAACGCATTGCTTGGCGAAGCGCCTTCCTCTGAACTGATGAACCAGATGGTGGATCTGATTATGGAAAATCCGATCGTGATCGATGTGCATGATATTGCCATTCATACCTATGGTCCGAAATATACGTATGCGACAGCGCATGTCGAGGTGGATGGAACGCTGAATTTGATGGATGCGCATATGGAGGTTGACCGCATCGAGCGCGACGTCATGAAGGAAATGGGGATTGAACTCGTCACGCATGTGGATCCGGTTCTTCTGCATGATGAAGAGACAATCCAGGCGGAAGAACAGCTGCGCATCGCGATTTGCGCCTGCAATGAGAAATGGATGATTCAGGATTTCCGTATCGAGCGCGCACCTGATGGCAGGCAGATTCTGTTTTTCGATCTGATTGTTCCGTATGACGAACAGCGCGCGGTGGAAGAAATCGGTCAGCTGATTCGTCTGCAGCTGCCCTCCAATCCGGACTGCTACATGGAAATGCGCATCGTTCATCCTTATTCCTGATTCAGATTTTTATTTGTATTGCGTTATCTGTATTGCGAATGTTGTTTCGAAGATAACTCTTTGGGAATATGGAATATATTGCTGAAACGGTACGATCCACGCTGCTGTACGCATTGGTATAGCGTTAATACAGGAAAAACGTCATATGCATCTCGCTCCTGCATGGCAGGAAGCGTAAAGGCATATGACGTTTTTATTTTGTACAGTTTTTGCGTTCGCACGGAAGAATACAAAAAAAACAGGCGTTCTGCTGGGCGCCTGTTTAAGCAGCAATGAAGCTGCAAGGTGTTGGGGGATGCTGAAGGTCGGGGAATATGCGCCTGCCCAAGGAGGTGAGCGGCGAGAAGGAGAAAGATCCCGGATCAGCGTTTAGTTGCTTTGATGTTTGGTATGGGTGCTGTGTTCGTCAATGAGATGAAATGAGCCGAGTGAATTACTCGACAACCCACCAGCCGACACCTTCGCCGGACCAGCCAAGGGAAATCAGGTGGTTGTTTTCTTTGCGGTCGGTTGTGAAGTTGTGCGCGCCGGCAGCTTTTGCGTTCGGGTTGTACTGACGCAGAACTTCAACGCCCTGACCATGGGGCATGGAATACCAGGCGATGCCTTCGTCTTTCCAGCCAAGGGAAACGAGAACGTCTCTCTCTTCTTTATTCATTGTGTAGTGGTGATCGCCCGCATTCGGGTTGTACACACGGTATACAGGGTAGTCGGATTTTTCCGGAGATACCCAGCCGATGTTTTCATCATCCCATCCGAGATTGATGAGGTAGTCGCGTTCTCTCAGATCGCCGGTGTAGAAGTGTTCGCCGGAGTTGGGGTTGTAGACGCGGTAGATGGTTGTGGTTTTGAGCTCTTCTTTGTCTCCCTCGTCTTCATCCACTTTTTTGTCAAAAGTGAAGGTGTAGGAAGCGCCATCGGTGCCGTCTTCGTTCATGATGATGCCGTTTTCGTCCATGTTCAGAGCCGGACTCCATTTGCCTGTTTTTTCATCGAATCCTTCAGCGGCGATCATGCCCGAAGGAATGAGATCTTCGCTCAGTGTTCCGGCAGCCTGCCAGGTGCCGTCGATGTTTACAACGTTTGTCGGCAGAACGATGGATTTGGTTTCGTTTGTGCCATCAGCCCAGGTGCCGTTTTCCACATTGAAGGAAACACTTGTTGCGGGCACATTGAGTGTGAGCTGTTCAAGAACAGTTTCTGCATTGAAGCGGATCGGGAAAACCATAGCCATCCAGGGATCCATGTCGATTTCGCCGGAGAATTTGGCAGGTCCCGGAACCGCAACAGCTTCGTTTTTGAAGTTTTCCGATTTGATCACCATGCCGCCTTTGGGGGAGTAGGCTTCGATGGTTTTCGGTTTAGCTGTTTTCTTGTTGTCTTCAATGGTAGCGACAGAAACTTTGTTTGTGCCGTTTTCATTGATGGTGAATGTAACGGATACTTCACCGGTTGCTTCGTCATACGAAGCTGCGGAGCATCTCATGAAGGAGAAGAATGCCGAAGCTTTGTCGCCGCTGCCTTCTTCAAAGGCTTTCTGCCATTCGGCAGGATTGCAGAGAATGTCTTCGTTTACAGTCACGACATCCGGATTGATGGTGAATGTATAGGTGTAGCTGCCTTTCAGCGCTTTGGAACGGAATTCAGCGGTGCTGTGGGTAAGTGTGTAAGCGAGTTTGAAAGCATCGTAGCTGGACCATACTTTGGACAGGTCCAGAGTGCCGCCAAGCTGTACTTCAACTTCTTCCTGACCGGGAACGAAAGTTGTGTGGTCAGCGATTTCACCGTTGACTTTGGTGTTCAGCGTCAGATTGCAGCTGACGTCTGTGCCATTGCGGTAAGTGCCTGCTTCTGTGTTTTCGAGAACAGTTTCTTCATTGAATTCTTCTGCGGCGATTTCGCCGGAGAGAGAAGTGTTTTCGTCAAATTCAGTGAAGGATTCTTCCTGCGCAAAGACTGCAGAAGGCTGCAGGATGGCGCCTGCAGAGGAAAGCAGAAGGGATGCGCTCAGAGAAGCTTTAAGAAATGTGTGTTTCATATTCTATGTCTTCCTTTCTGTGTAATTGATACAAGCTGTATATGTTGCTTGTACATGATGATTGGATTGCTTTATGTTATGCGGCGTGCATATCCATGACTGCCACAGAGCAAGAGTATAGATAAACATGTATAGTGTTGCAATAGAATCTGAATAAAATGATGATTTCACATAATCATGCGTAAATCATATATTTTCGTATCCTTTTTGGCTGATGCAGAGTGGGATGCATGACATGAAATATGCGTGATGATAAAATACGCAAATTTCTTTGGACAGTATCTGCAGTACGAAACGCCTGTTTTTCAATGGATGCAAAATGAAAAAGACGTTTCTGCATTCAAACGCCAGCTATGCGGCGGGTGCAGAAACGTCTTTTGTTGTTGAGATGAGTAAAAAACTCTCTTATGCACAGTGAAACAGGCGTGCAAGAGCAGTTAAGAAGTGCCGATTATCCAAAGGCAGCTGCTTACCGGGATCCCTTTCCTGGTGGAGCAGGTGGCGTATCTGGTCCTTTGGTCGGCTGGAATATCCCTTGGGGCTGTGGATGGCGAGACTGGAAGACGCCTTGAAAGGGTGGATAGTACGGGGCTTGTATTTTTTCCTTGTTTATTGGTTTCTGTTTTTTTGTCACTTTTATCACCTCCTGAATTCACTGATGGAACGAATTCGATTCGTGAGATTTCCCCGCGTCTTATGCAGATCGAATTCACATCCTTCATCCGTGTCCATCCGGATTCGGTGTTTTCATAAACTGCTTCCAGATACAGATCCTGTTCGCTGGAAGATACGGAAGCACAGGAATCTCTCCCGAACCATCCGCGTATAACAGTATTCATCCATTCGACCTCTGATAACTGAATTGCTGGTATAGATATTGTATCCGGAAAAGATAAGCTTAGAAAGCATACGTTGGTTAATATTTAAATAAGCATTGCATAAATAAAAACGCTCTGTGCTGTTGGGGACTGCTTCTGCAGTGTGGAGCACAGGGCGTTTTCGTTCGTTGAATAACAGTCTGAGGACAGAGCGATGGTTTAGATTTAGGCGGAAAGCTTGCCGGCGGCATACCATCCGGCAGCGCAGGCGACAAGACCGATCAGCAGCTGAATAATGGAGAATGATGCCCAGCTTGTGTTCATCAGAATGGCAATGGGGCTTGCGATGATCAGACCGAGGATACCCCAGTATGTCTGGAGTTTCCATTTGTTCATGATCCATTCAATCAGTTTGGCGATGCCGAAGATACCGAGAATCACACCGATGCCAAAAGGCAGGCCAAGCGCGACGCAGCGTCCGATTTCCGGCAGATTGAAGTGAACCAGTGCGCTGATGGCATCGGAAATCAGGTTGATGACAGGCTGATAGTAGCCCATGAGCATCAGGATCATCGATCCGGATACGCCCGGAATAACCATCGTGGCGGCAGAGATGACGCCGACGATAAACAGCATGATCAGATTGAAGAAGTTCACCTTCAGAACGACGTCGTTTCCGCTGACTTCATTGAGTGCCGCAAAGAGAATGATCACCACAAAGAACAAAGCGAAGCAGATGCCGTACGATTTATTAAAGCCTTTGTGTTTGACGTTCTGAAAAATCGAGGGAACGGATCCGAGGATCAGACCGCAGAAGCCGAGGTTGGTCGCGATCGGCCAGTTGGCAAGCAGATACGAGAACAGCTTGGCCAGAAGCGCAAGCGAGAGAATGACGCCAAGAAAGATCGGGATCAGCAGTTTCATCGATTTTTTGAATTCGGAAAAAAGATGAGTAATGGCGTGGATCAGGCGGTCGTAAATGCCCATCGACACCATCATGGTGCCTCCGGATACACCGGGGATGATGTTGGCGATGCCGATGACCATGCCGCGCAGCGTGTCCATCCAGAAGGAAGAAATTTTCATACAGACTCCTTTTATGTGTGTTCATCCGTTTGGCGCAGTGTGCGCTTTTCCGATTGGTTTTTCATCGTTTTTACGGATGAAAGCCGATCTCTGTTTCATATACAGGGATCGGTTTGACGAAAAAGTTCGCATGCATTTTATCGAATTCCCGCTCAAAATGCTCAAAAACCACAAGCCAGACGAAAATTTCACATATTTGCGGCATTCAAAATTGTAATCCGTGCCCGCATGCATATAATGAGCATTGCGTTTATATAAGTTGTATCGATTGTTTAGTATTGGTAAACACAGAACGATCGTTTTCGATGGAAGAAGGTGCGCGCGATGGAAATGGATATCGGATCCAAAATCCGAAAGCTTCGTCTGGCGAATTCTCTGACGCTTGAAGAACTTGCGAGCCGCAGCGAACTGACCAAAGGCTTTTTGTCTCAGCTTGAACGCAACAAGACCTCTCCCTCGATTTCGACGCTCTCGGATATTCTCGAGGCGCTCGGCACGAATCTGCATGAGTTCTTCCGCGAGGAAGAGGAAAACCAGATTGTGTTCAAGAAAGATGATTTTTTCGTCGATGAGCGTGAAGATCATAGCGTTTCGTGGATTGTGCCCAATGCGCAGAAAAACGAGATGGAGCCGATTCTTGTCCAGATCGCCCCGATGGGCGAGTCGATGGTGATCGCAAACCATTCGGGCGAAGAGTTCGGCTATGTGCTCAAGGGAAGCGTTCAGCTCGTTCTCGAAGACGGCCGCAAGTTCGCGGTGCGCGCGGGCGAGACGTTCTATCTCGACGGCACCGCAAGCCATCACTTAAGCAATCCCTACAAAACGACGGCCCAGGTGCTCTGGGTATCGACACCCTCGGTGTTCTAGAAAGGAAAACGGATGGAAAAACCAAAAACTCTGATTCAGTTCAGAAACATCCAGAAGAGCTTCGATGACCAGATTATCCTCAAGGGCATCGATCTCGATATTAATGAAAACGAATTTGTCACCCTGCTTGGTCCCTCGGGATGCGGCAAGACGACCCTTCTGCGAATACTGGGAGGATTTCTGCAGCAGGATGAAGGAGAAGTCTACATCGCCGGCAAGGAAATTTCCTCCCTGCCGCCGTATAAGCGCGAGCTCAACACGGTATTCCAGAAATACGCTCTGTTCCCGAACATGAACGTATACGAAAACATCGCGTTCGGTCTGCGCATTAAAAAAGTGTCCAACGACATCATCGAACAGAAGGTTATGCGTATGCTTCGTCTGATCGGTCTTGAAGGCTATGAAAAACGCGAAATCACGCAGCTTTCCGGCGGTCAGCAGCAGCGTGTCGCCATTGCGCGCGCGCTGGTCAACGAACCCAATGTGCTTCTTCTCGACGAACCCCTTGGCGCGCTTGACCTCAAGCTGCGCAAAGAGATGCAGTACGAACTCAAACGCATTCAGCAGGAAGTCGGCATTACCTTTATTTTTGTTACGCATGACCAGGAAGAAGCGCTGACCATGTCGGACAAGATCGTCATCATGAAAGAGGGCGAAATCCAGCAGATCGGTTCTCCGGTTGAAATCTACAACGAACCGGTCAACGCGTATGTCGCCAACTTCATCGGCGAATCGAACATTCTGCCCGGCGTCATGGTTCACGATGAACTCGTGCGTTTTGACGAGCAGGATTTCGAGTGCGTCGACAAAGGCTACAAGCCGGGCGAACGCGTCGATGTCGTCATTCGTCCCGAAGATATCGACATTGTCGGCCCGAATGAAGGCAAGCTTAACGGCACGGTGGAATCCGTTCTGTTCAAAGGCATGCTTTACGAAATGATGGTCGAAACCAAACCCGGTACGCACGTTACCGTGAACATGCATATTACCAGCGAAGATGCCAACCAGAATGACGATGGACACATCCACATTTCCGGAAACAGCTTCTACCTTGACGTTGAAGATATGGAAGGCATCGAGGAAAAAGATCTGATCGCCCGTGCCGATGCGCAGGCGTGGAACGATGAAACCGATGAACAGCTGTCGATCGAACATGTGGAAACCGATCTCGAAAACAAGATCGGCACCTACTCCATCACCTTTACAACCGTAGGCGGTCTGTCGATCACCAAAACCATTCAGGTTATCGACCAGCAGATTGTCCGCGACGAGAAGCGAAACGAGGGTGTTTCGGCGTTCAACTTCTTCAAATCCAAAGACGAAATTCAGGAATCTGTCGCGCTCGACACCGATCTGAAAACATGGGCGAACGCGCAGGGATGGCGTCTGTCCAATGAGGACGAAGCGATTCCTCTGGATGTCACCTACGAATTTGATCCCGATAAAATCGCGCCGGGTGTCTATCCGGTAACGTTCTGGACAAAAGGCCGCGTTTTCAAAGTGCACACGACCGACTTTGTCGAAGAAGGCGCGCGTGTCGGTCTGCAGTTTGGCCCGGCTGACATTCACGTTATGGAAAAAGAGGGGTACACCTCATGAAGACATGGCGCAGACTCGCAATTCCCTATCTGATCTGGGGAAGCTGCATGCTCCTGCTCCCGATGCTTCTGATCGTGTTCTACTCCATTGTGCAGCCCGGCAATGAAGTCACCACATTCAGCTTCACTCTGAACAGCTACGTGCGCTTCTTTACCGATCCAAACTTCCTGATGATTTTATGGCGCTCGCTTAGTGTGGCGCTCAAAACGACAGCGCTGTGTCTTTTGATCGGCTATCCGATCGCCTACTGGATCAGCCGCTGCTCCAAAAAGACGCAGAACCTCATGATTCTGCTTATTACGCTCCCGATGTGGATCAACATGCTTGTGCGTACCTACGCCTGGATCGGACTTCTTTCCGAAGGCGGTCCGATTTCGATCGTGCTTGGATGGTTCGGCATTCACAACGTGGAGATTCTCTACACCGAAACCGCCGTGCTGATCGGCATGGTGTACAACTACCTGCCTTTCATGGTGCTTCAGATTCACGCGTCGCTGACCAAAATGGATCCTTCGCTTGTCGAAGCGGCAAGCGACTTGGGCGCTTCGCCTTTCCAGACCTTCTGGCGCGTTATTTTCCCGCTTTCCGTACCGGGCGTAATTTCCGGCATCACGCTTGTGTTCCTTCCGGCGATTTCCGCCTTCTTCATTCCGAAACTGCTTGGCGGCGGCGGATGGTTCCTGATCGGAAATGTCATCGAGAACCAGTTCATCACTGTCGGTGAATGGAACTTCGGTTCAGCGATCTCCGTTATCATGGCGCTGATCATGATGCTTCTGATGGGTCTCGTGCGCAGAGCTGACCGCAAAGGCGCCAAGGAGGCGAAGGCATGAAACAGAAACAGGGCATGAATAAAAGACGCCCCTTTGGCGCTACCCTGACTACCCTGATGATGATCTTCTTCTATCTGCCGATCATCTTCATGGTTGTCTTCTCCTTCAACAGTTCCAAATCGCTGACGCACTTTACCGGCTTCTCGCTTCGCTGGTATGAGCAGATGTTCGCTTCGCACGACATGATGAACTCGCTGTATGTGACGATAATCATCGCGGTGCTGGCGACTCTGATTTCAACCATTGTCGGCACCCTGACCGCCATTGGTCTTCGCTATTCCAAAAAACTTGTCCGCGCCTATGTGACGCAGATCAATGACCTGCCGATGATGAACCCGGAAATTGTGACCGCGATCGGTCTGATGCTTCTGTTCATCACGTTCCATATCGAACGCGGATTCACCACGCTGCTTCTGGCGCATATCGCCTTCTGCATTCCCTACGTCATGCTTTCCGTTATGCCGAAACTGCGTCAGCTCGATCCAAACCTTGCCGATGCGGCGATGGACCTTGGCGCGACGCCGTTTCAGACGCTGACCAAAGTCATCGTGCCGGAAATCATGCCGGGTATTGTCTCGGGCGCGATTATCGCGTTTACGATGAGTTTCGATGACTTCATCATTTCGTACTTCGCGACCGGGAAAGGCGTGAAAAACCTTTCGATCATGGTCTACACCATGGCTAAGCGTGTAAATCCCTCGATCAACGCGATTTCGACTCTGCTTGTCGCGCTGATCACGGTGATTCTGCTTGCGGTCAATATCGTTCCGGTTATCCGCAAAAAGATCGCGGAAAAACACCAGAACGATCCGACTTACTCTCCCGCACCGCGCAAACATACCGCGCGCAACACGCTCATATTCGCTCTTGTGGGCGCAGCCGCAGCGTGCCTGATCTTCTTCCGTCCCTCCACCGGCACACAGCCATTTGCGGGACAGGTTCTCCATCTGTATCTGCCGGGCGAATACATTTCCGATGAAATGCTTTCGAACTTCGAACAGCAGACCGGCGCCGAGGTTGTGGTCGACAACTTCGATTCCAACGAACAGATGTACATCAAGGTCGCCAACGGCGAATCGTTTGATGTTCTGATTCCCTCGGACTATATGATTCAGCGCCTGATCGAAGAAGACCTGCTTCTTAAACTCGATCCCGCCAAAGTCGATGAGGCGATGGTGCAGATCGATGACAAAGTGCTCGATATGGCGTACGATCCGGGCAACCAGTACTCCGTGCCGTACTTCTGGGGCACTGTGGGCATTGTCTACGACAAAAACAAAGTGTCGCAGGAAGATCTTGAAAAAGACGGATGGGCGATCTTCGCCGATCCGAAATACAAAGGCGACATTTACCTGTACGACAGCGAACGCGATCAGTTCATGTCCGCGCTCAAGAGCCTGGGCTACTCGATGAATACATCGGATCCCGAAGAGCTCAAACAGGCGTACGAATGGCTTGAAAACATCGTCAAAACGATGGAGCCGGAAATCGTCACCGACGAAATCATCGACAACATGGCAAACGCCCGTAAAGCGCTTGGCATGATCTACTCGGGCGATGCGACCTACGTCATGCAGGAAAACGACCAGATGGGCTACTATCTGCCTGAAGAAGGCACGAATATCTGGACCGACGCCATGTGCATTCCCAAGAGCGCGCAGAACCCTGAACTCGCCTACGAATTCATCAACTATGCCGCTTCCTACGAAGCGCAGATGATCAACTCTCTGTATGTCGGCTATACTGCCGCCAACAAGGAGGTTGAAGATGAACTTGCGGCAAGCGAGTTCGAAGGTCTCGATTCCTACATTCCGCGTTCGGGAAATGCGCTCGATGAAGTCTTCGAGTACAATCCCGACAGCCGCAAAGCGATTGCGGAATACTGGAGCCGCGTTAAAGTCGTTGCTTCCAACAGCCGCTAGACTATCGGCTCAAACGCTTCACTCAAATACATACACGCAAGCCGCCGTAAGAATACGGCGGCTTCTTTGTATCTGACAGACTTTCAAAGTGAAGCGCAGCGGTTTGGCGTCGCTGCCTGGACAGAATAAAACGCCTCTGCAGACCATATGGCGGCAGAGGCGCAGCCCGAAAAATTACGGACGAAGTTTGTGTTGAGAAAAATTGAGATGTCTTCGCTGCTGCGGCTAGGGAAGAACCTCGGTTGAAACAAGAAGAAGCGACGAGAGAAACGCCATCAGATAAGGGATCACCAGGATAAGCGGATGCGTTTTGAGCGGCTTTTCGAAATTGGTATTGAGCAGAAAATGAATGCGCGATTCGAGGGGCTCTTTGGCCATGACGGAAAACGCCTGCGCGTATGCGGGATCCTTCTGGCGGATGTATTTCGAAGAAGGAGAGGAAAAGCGCAGCAGCGCGCGGGAGTAATCCAGACGCGCCTGAGCACTGCGGTTGGCGTTCACCGTAAGATCGACGCGGATTTCATAGAAGAGATCCATGGTCGGGGTGATTTTATTGATGGGCGGAAACCACCAGTACAGAATCCTAAGCAGTTTGACGGCGCGAAGATAGGCAATATCGTCATTGTTGATATGCCCGGCTTCGTGCAGAAGGACAAATTCATATTCTTCCGGCGTCATGGGATCGTCGGGAATCAGGATGCGTCTGCTTCTTCCCATGACAAAGGAAGACTGCACATTCGGGCATACATACACATCATAGTCCGGGCCGATGTAATCGGGGAGAAAGTCGGAAATATGGCGGTGCACAGAATCTTTGAGAAGCAGATCGCAGAGCACGCCCTGCTTGTTCCAGGCGATGCGCTGTTTGACGATTGTGAACAGAGCGCCCGCAAGCCAGATCCAGTTCAGCCAGCCAAAACCGTTTATGGAAAGGAAAGTAAACGAATCCAGAAAGCGCTCAAGTTCATAGAACCAGGAGTTCCACGGCAGCGGAATACCGATGAGAAAACTGCAGGGAAGAAACATTCGAAGAAAGAAAATCCATACAAGAATCGTCAGAAAATCGGGATGGATTTTATAGGCAATTGCGGGATTGCGAAAGATCAGTTTGAGTACCCAGATGATGGCCCATGAAGAGAGCAGAGCCATGCACAGAGAATAGAGAGACAGGGTCATGAGGCACCTTCTTTCCTGTTTTCATTCCGGAAAATCGCTTCCGAAATGAAAGTAAATGAAACAAAATTGGGTCACCCAATTCCTTTCCATTTTAACAAATGCGTCGCTGTGTAAAGATGGGAGAAATGAATCTGCGGGATTTGTTTAGGAAGCATGCGAAAAACAGGCATTGGAAAGAATTGAGAAAAGGAATTTTTGTCTTATGGACGGTTATATTAAAATATTGATGGATTATAAATATGAAGGTATCTGATTTTGATGATTAACTCCAAAACCGTGAAACCTTGTCATTCTTTATGATTGGCGCAAACAAAAGCAATTTATTCGTTCGCTTACGGCGGACATAACGGTTAGCATCTGCACGTTAGACAGAGCGACTGTATAAAGAAAACACATCGGACATTAAGACTTTCGATAGAAAAGCCGGCCTTCAGATCCGGAAAATTTTGTCCGTTTCCTATTCTACAACAGCGCTTACATTCATTTCATTGATTTTCATCCGCACCATGCAACTCATGCTTTAAATGAGTATTGAAGAATGGATATTGTCCAATTGATGTGAGTGCCGAAAGCGTTTGCCAAAGCATGGTCTGATAAAATAGAGAACGCAAGCTGGCTTTCGTTTTGCGAATGAGCATGCAGAAGATCTGAAAAGATCTCGCATACCTGAGAGAAGGTATATTTTTTTAATGGGCGCATCCCCCTGCAGACAGGTTATGTCCACGACAACGATTCAATCTGCACACGATGCGCTGCACACCGTTTATATACAGACTGGCGTATCGCCAGTGCATACAGGAAAGGAGAAGATGAATGGAAAAGAAAACTTTTGATGTCTCCGGCATGACATGCGCCGCCTGCGAAGCGGCTGTCACACGCGCTGTTTCCAAACTGGATGGCGTTGAGCAGGCAGACGTCTCTCTTCTTGCGCAGGATATGAAAGTCGAATTCGATCCTGCCAAAGTCACCCCGCAGAAAATCGAAGAAGCGGTAAAGCAGGCCGGATATGCCGCAAGCCTGCAGACACCTCCAGATGCGGCTCATAAAGAAACCGTCGCGGATATATGGGCAAAGCGCAGCGAGCGCATTCGAAACGAATCCGAACAGAAAAAGAAAAAGCTGATCGCTTCGCTGATTCTTCTTGCCGTTCTGATGTGCTTTTCGATGCTTCCCATGCTTGGCGTTTTCACCTTTTTGATGGATATGGAATGGATGATGGTTGATGCGACGGTGCAGATGTTCATCGCCACGCTCATTCTCTTTATTCAGAAAGATTTCTTTACGCATGGCTTCAAGACACTGTTTCACGGCAGTCCGAATATGGACACCCTTGTCGCGGTCGGCTCTTCCGTGTCGTTTATCTACGGATTCTATGGTCTGATGCTCATGGCGTACGGCTATGGCGTCATGGACCATACGCTGATTCATAACGGTATGAACGCGCTCTATTTTGAAAGCGCGGCGATGATCGTGACACTGGTTTCGCTGGGCAAATACCTCGAAGCGAGATCCAAATCCAAAACCGGTGACGCGCTGGCTAAACTGGTCAGTCTCGCGCCGAAAACCGCGCTGGTTAAACGCGGCGCGGATTTTGTCGAAGTGCCGGCTGAAGATGTGCGCGCCGGCGATCTGGTCAAGATTGTTCCCGGCGCTAGCATTCCTGTTGACGGTATTGTAAAAGAGGGCACAGGCACCCTGGATCAGTCGGCGATTACCGGCGAGTCGATGCCGGTTGAAAAGGCCGAGGGCGATTCGGTGATGTCGGCTTCGACCAACCTGAACGGCTCGTTTGTGATGGAAGCGACTAAGGTCGGTTCCGATACCACACTTGCGCAGATCATTACACTTGTCGACGAAGCCGGAAACTCCAAAGCGCCGATTGCGCGTCTGGCGGACAAAGTCTCCGGTGTCTTTGTGCCTACGGTTCTGGCGCTGTCTTTGCTGACGCTTGCCGGATGGCTGATCGCCGGCAAAGATATCGGCTTCGCGCTCAACTGCGCGATTTCCGTTCTTGTTATTTCGTGCCCGTGCGCGCTTGGTCTGGCGACACCGCTGGCGATTATGGTCGCTACCGGAAAAGCCGCGCAGTATGGCATTCTGGTCAAATCCGCGAGCGCGCTCGAGACGCTGGCTAAAGTCAATACGGTCGTTCTCGACAAAACCGGAACCATTACGCAGGGAAAACCGAGTGTTGTCTCGATGACCCTCTTCAACCGCGACTTCGATCGCGAGCGTTTTCTCTCGATTGCAGCGGCTGCGGAATCCGGATCGGAACATCCGCTCGCTAAAGCCGTTCTTGAAGAAGCTTCCAAAGAAAAACTTGTTCTGCCGGCAGTCTCCAGTTTCAAAGCGTTTGGCGGAAAAGGACTGGAAGCGACAGTCGATGGAATTCATGTGCAGGCGGGAAACGCCGTGTTCATGGAACAGGAAGGCATTGTGCTTTCCGAGAATGCGCGCAAAGCCGCGCAGGATGTTGCCGATCTTGGCGGAACACCTTTGTTCTTCGCTTTTGACGGACGTCTTTGCGGACTGATCGGCGCGGCAGATGAAGTGCGTGCCACTTCGCGCGCGGCGATCGCGAGACTTCGCAAAGAAGGCGTCGATGTCATCATGCTCACCGGAGACAACGCCCGCACCGCGAAAGCCATTGCGGCCAATCTGGATGTCAGCGATGTAATCTCCGATGTTCTGCCTGCGGACAAGGAATCTGTCATTCGCAAACTGCAGGATGAAGGCAAACTGACCGTCATGGTCGGCGATGGCATCAACGATGCGCCGGCGCTGACAAGAGCCGATGTCGGCATCGCGGTAAAATCCGGAACGGATATCGCAATGGAATCCGCCGATATTGTCCTGATGAAAAACAATCTGATGGATGTCGTGACAGCGATCGAGCTTTCGCGCTCCACCATTCGAAATATCAAAGAAAACCTCTTCTGGGCTTTCTTCTACAACTGCCTGGGCATTCCTCTGGCGATGGGCCTGTTCTACCCGTTCAATGGCTGGCTGCTCAACCCGATGATCGGCGCGGCTGCCATGTCCTTCTCGTCCGTGACTGTCTGCCTCAACGCGCTGCGTCTGCGTTTCTTCAAGCCGGCTAAAGCTGACGTGCAGGCAGAAAAAGCGGATGAAAACGCCGTTGGTGAAAAAACGGTAAAATGCACGGAAATGTTTGAAGATCCTGCCAAAACATCTGTTTCGCCAACAGACGGCATGGTCAGAATTCCCGTCTTCGGACCGGTGAACAGCACATGCAAAAAGAAAGCTTCCAATGAAGCGATTGAAAAAGCAGAAACCGCGGCTCCTGTCTCCAAACCGGATGCAGGCAATACGCCCGCTTTTGCGCAGACGACGCTGTTCCATGTAAATGGCATGATGTGCGCGCACTGTCAGGCGCATGTCACACAGGCGCTTGAAGCGCTTGAAGGTGTAAAAGAGGTTATTGTCTCTCTCGAGAACAATGATGCCCGCGTATGTTCCGATCGTCCCATCGACTTGCAGGTATTCAAAAACGCGATTGAAGATGCCGGCTATGAAGTCAAAGCCGATACACCATCGGTTATCGCCAAAGCAAAATCTTCAGCCGCTCTTTCGCAGCAGCATGTGGATGAAATGCTGTTTGCATTGCGCGATCAGTACGACGGCATGAACTGGATGATCTGGAACAATGCCGATCGCATGCTTGCCTGCAAAGGCGAAAATATTCCTTCACAGACCGAACTCGAGGCATATCTTGAAGAAAGCATTGCCTCTGATGACGTAAATGCAGAGAAAGGAGGTGCGCCCATGACTCTGAAAATTGATGGCATGTCCTGCATGCACTGCGCAGCACGCGTAGAAAAAGCGCTGCTTGGCGTAGATGGTGTCAAAACCGCTAAAGTCGACCTCGACAACGCTTCCGCTACCGTAACTGGTGACAACCTCGATGCAGCGGCTCTTGCCAAAGCAGTAACCGCAGCCGGTTATTCCGTAAGCGCAATTGACTAGCCGCTTCTGCGCTAAAACGCATGAGAATACCAGCAGCATGAAACAAAGAAACGCGCCCGATTCCAAACGAAAGGAATCGGGCGCGTTTCTTTGTTGTTCTGATTGAAGAAAGAAATGGTGGATGGCTATTTTGCTACGTAACGAGTGTTTCGACCTCCGCCGACCTTTTCGAGAAGACCGGTTTCAATCATTTGATTCAAGATGTTCGAGCAAGTTGCTCGGCTTTTCTGAAGTATTTCTTCAGTTTCTCGACGAGAAATAGAACCATGGCTGTTTATAAATTCGAGGATTAACTCTGAATCAGACCGTGGAATTGTCACCGGACTCTGAAGAGTTTCTGAATCAGAATTTTTAAAATCTTTCGAAGGTGTATTTAACATAGTTGAGTTTGGAAAGTTTCGGTTAGGAAGCGTAATCTTGAAGACATTTTTTGATGTTTCGATCGTTGGAGCACAGTTTTCATTTTTGTATTCTAACCGAATCTTATCTAATCCCGTTCCGTATGCTTCTATCAGACCCAATCGATAAAATACGTTAGCAAGAGAAGGATTGCGGCATACTGAGATGCCAAACTGCAAATCCGGATACTCAATTCCCGGTGCAAGACCGCCATACGAAATGATTTCCATCCGGTCGCTGTACAGGCGGATCATAGTACTTGTGAGTACGCTGTAGTCTCGATGGACGAGTGCATTAAGCAGAGCTTCGCGAATGGCAAGTTCAGGATAATCTCGTTTATCAAGTCGCATTAAACCTTCATAAGTTGATCCTAATCGATTGA
>CAOKFJ010000011.1 GCA_948467695.1 uncultured Allobaculum sp.
GATTTCAGGATGATTTTTCACAAATTATCGCTCTGATTTCGTCTTGTTTGTGAAGATATGGGAATCCATCAAGTGTCTTGTTTTCTTTGCGACATGACGTATTATTTTCTAAGACGAAAAATGCGCGAACGGGCATCGTACCTGCTTATGTACGAATGCCTGCTTTCTTTTGTCTTTGCCTGCATGACAGGCATGGGTTGAACATCGATGGACATATCGCTTACGCGGCAGATGTCCGCTCGTTCCGGCAAACTGTTTATCGGATTTACCGGGATTTAATTTTGCTTTAAGCCCTGCTTTACCTATGTGCTGTATGATCAGACAGACTGCAGCATAACGGCAAAGAAATGAAAGTTCATGCGCAGTGTCAAAGCGCCTTGCGCTTATTGTGTCGATGCGGACATCTTGCATTACGCCTGCAAACTTGCCTGGATAAGGCATGCAGGACGGAGAAAATCGCATATGTACGAGTGGATCGCACGACGGAAAGGAATAGAAGAGAAATGTGGATATTTTTAGGAATTCTGGCCTACATCCTGTTCTGGCTGGTCTGCATTGTTTCCTATACCATCTACTATCTGACGCGCGTCATTCAGATCACGAGCTTTTCTCAGGTTCTCTACACGCTTAACGCGGGTGCCGAGGGCGCTGAGGGAACGATCGGAGCCGCGGTCATGGGATTTTTTGAACAGTACTGGCTGGTGCTGATTCTGGGAACGGTTGTTCTCGGCGTTTACATCTACCTCTGCATCAAGCGTCACAAGCTGAAAAAAGAGGGGACCGAACTGTTTCCCAAAAAGGTATGGAACCGCACCTTCAACGGCGCTTCTGCAGTGTCGGTGGTGCTTTGCGGATGCCTGCTCGCCAATGGCGTGGCAACCGGACTGGATGCGGTGGGCTATCACGAATATAAAGAAAACGTCAATCGCGTCTCCGATTTGTATGAAGACAACTTCATCGAACCGGGCGATGTCAAAATCACGTTCCCCGAAAAAAAGCGCAATGTCATTCACATTGTGATGGAGTCGATGGAAAGCTCCTATACCAGCCGCGAAAACGGCGGCGGCTATGAAGAGGATCTCATTCCCAACCTGTATGCGCGCACGCAGGAAGGCGAAAACTTCACCGCGCAGGGCGATACAGCCATCAACGGCGCGCTCGTGACCAACAACTCAGGATGGACAGTAGCCGGTCTGGTTGCGCAGTCGGCGGCAGTTCCGCTCAATGTCGGCAACGCGGCGTTCATTCACAACATGCAGGAAGACGTCCAGTTCATGCCTCATCTTGAGACGATGGGCGACATCCTCGAAGACAACGGCTATGGCAACTACTTCATGTGTGGTTCGGATGGCGCATATGCCGGACGAAGCAACTACTACCGCCAGCATGGCGACTACGAAATCTTCGACTACGCCAATGCCGCCGCGACCGGCGCGATCCCCAAAGGATACCGCGTATGGTGGGGCTTTGAAGACCAGAAGCTTTACCCGTGGGCACAGAAAAAGCTGACCGAGATTTCCAAAAAGGATGAACCGTTCAACTTCACGATGCTGACGGTGGATACGCACTTTACCGACGGCTATATGTGCGAACAGTGTCCGGATATATTTGATTCCCAGTACAAAAATGTCATCAACTGCTCCGATCACCAGCTCAATGAATTCATCGACTGGATTCAGCAGCAGGATTTCTACGAAAATACAACAATCGTTCTGAGTGGCGACCATCTGAGCATGGATGGTTCTGTCGGCAAGAACGTGCCGATGGACTACCAGAGAAAAGCGTACTTCACGGTACTCAACGGTCCGGAATATACACAGAACAAAACGCGCGAATACTGCACGCTCGATATCTTCCCGACAATTATCGAAGCGATGGGCATCGATATCGAAGGACATCGCTTAGGGCTTGGAACAAGCCTCTATGCCAAGCAGGAGACCCTGATCGAGCAGATGGGGCTGATCGCGCTTAATGCCGATCTTTCGGCCAATTCGAACTACTACACCAATGTCATCATGAGCGGCGACCAGACCAATCCGGATGCCGCCAAGGATGATGAACCGAAGAAAGACATGATCGAACAGCCTGATGGCAAGACGTATGAAGACAACGTTCAGAACTTCAACGATCCCACATACACATGGCAGGCTCCGATCTACGTTCCGCCTGCAGTGCAGCCGCCTGTAGATGAACAGCCTGTACCGCCGCAGGGCGGCGATTCGCAAGTCCCTGGAGGCGATGACTCGCAGGCACCCGGCGGCGATTCGCAAGCTCCTGGAGGCGGAGATTCACAGATACCCGGCGGCGGTGACTCGCAGATGCCTGGAGGCGGCGACTCGCAAAATCCGGGCGGCGGAACGGGCGGCGATGGCTCCGGTTCGCAGACACCCGGCGGCGGTGACGGCACCGGCGGTGATGGTTCGGGCGGACAGAACCCCGGCGGGGGAACTGGAGGAGACGGAAGCGGTGATGGATCCGGTGGAAATCCCGGCGGTGGAGAAGTGCCCCCTGGAGGCGGCGAGATCCCCGGCGGAAATCCTGGAGGCGGAGAAGTGCCTCCCGCCAATGAAATACTGCCTCCTGCCGCAAATGACCTTCCGGCAGGAAACAATGACCCGGCAATGCTTGGTGTTTAATCTCTCTCTGATGAAATAAATGAAAACAGAAACGCGAAAGCGGCCTTCGGGCCGCTTTTTTTCATGAAAGTCCTTTCGATATTTTGCCGAATGTTTATTTTGACTATCCTTACGCATAGAATGAAAGAACATTTTCCGGATTTCTATGTCTCTTTCTTCGGCTTGGCTGTATTCCTGCGGCGAGCGCTGTTTGTTCCTCGAAGCACATAAACAGCGATGAAACCGTTTTCAGAAAAGAAATGATGTAAGAAAATGGAAAGAATTTCCGTAAACTTGAAACAATTTACATTCAGGGTTGCATGTCTGTTTTGCTTATGTGCTATAACAGACCTAATACAAAAAAAGGAAGGTATACACCATGAAAAAAAGCGGTGCTGAAATCATCGTAGAAAGCCTTATCGAACAGGGTGTGGACACCGTGTTCGGGTATCCGGGCGGACAGGTTATCGATCTCTACGATGCTCTGTATGCCTATCAGGATCAACTCCGGCACGTTCTCTGCTCGCACGAGCAGCATGCCTGCCACGCTGCGGACGGCTACTTCCGCGCAACAGGCAATGTGGGAACGGTTATTGCGACATCCGGTCCGGGAGCGACCAACCTTGTCACAGGTATTGCTACGGCGTATCTGGATTCGGTTCCTTTGGTAGCAATTACCGGAAACGTTTCAACCAACCTGATTGGCAGAGATTCGTTCCAGGAAGTCGACATTATCGGCGTGACTCTGCCGGTGACAAAACACAATTTCTTCGTCAAATCCATCGACGAACTTGCTCCAATTATCCACCAGGCATTTGAAATTGCCCGATCCGGTCGTCCGGGTCCCGTGCTGATCGATGTTCCCAAAGACGTCCAGCAGGCAGTTACTGAATATACTCCGCTTGGCAAAGCGGAAAAATATGTTGAGAAAACCGTCAACTCCCGCCAGATGGCAGCTGCGGTTGAAATGATCAACGAAAGCAAGCGCCCCTACATTTATATCGGCGGCGGCTCGCTTGGCGCAGATGTACCCGATGAAATCATGCAGCTCGCCGAAAAAATCGATGCCCCGATCGGCTGCACGCTGATGGGTCTTTCCGCTGTACCGACCGACCATCCCCGCTACCTGGGCATGGAAGGCATGCATGGCCATTACGCTTCGAGCATGGCGCAGCACGAATGCGATCTGATTATCGCAATCGGCTGCCGCTTTTCCGACCGCGCGACCGGCAATGTAAAGAAATATGTTCCGCAGGCGAAAATCCTGCATCTCGATATCGATGCCGCCGAGCTCAACAAGAACGTATCCGTCAACCTCGGTCTTGCCGGCGACATTCACGACGCGGTCATCCGCATGCTTGACCACGTGGAAGAAAAGAAACGCCCTGCATGGCATCAGCGCATCGCCGATCTCAAGCAGGAAGAGATGTTCCAGCAGGAGCAGCTCGCCAATCCGCACAAGCTCACGCCGCAGGCGCTCATCAATGAAGTCGCCAAATACGCGGACGATTCCACACCGATCGCGACCGATGTCGGTCAGCATCAGATGTGGGTCGCTCAGTCCTATCCGTTCAAGCAGCCCAGAACATTCGTTTCCTCGGGCGGTCTTGGCACTATGGGATTCGGTCTTGGCGCGGCAATCGGCGCTGCCTTCGGCGCGAAGAAGCGCTCCATCCTCTTTACGGGAGATGGCAGTTTCGGCATGAACATCGGCGAACTCGCCACGCTTAAAGCGACCGGAGCTCCGGTTGTGGTGGTTGTCTTCAACAACCGCGTGCTCGGCATGGTGCGCCAGTGGCAGACGCTCTTCTATGGCGCTCACTATTCCAACACCGATCTGCACGATCGCGAAAGCGACTTTGCGAAAATCGCCGAAGCTTTCGGCGTGCCGGGCTTCAAGATCGATACGCTTGAAGAAATGCCCGAAGTCATCGCCAAAGCGATGGCAAAGAGCGGTCCGGTTGTCATCGATGTAAAAATCGATCCGGATGAATTCGTTCTTCCGATGCTTCCGCCTGGAGGCAGCATGGATCAGATCATCACCATGCGGGAGGAAATCTGATGGACAAGAAAAAGAAAATCGAAAAATTCGAGATCGCCTGTCTGGTCGACAACTCGGCCGGTGTGCTGACTCGTGTCTCCTCGCTGTTTACCCGCCGCGGCTTCAACATCAACTCGCTGACCGTAGGCGAAACAGAAGATCCCAATATTTCGCGAATGACCATCTCCGTATTCGGGGATGAGAAAATCCGCTCCCAGTGCATTAAACAGCTGCGCAAACTTGTCAATATCCGCAACGTCAAGGAAATGATGCCTGACGCCTGCGTATCGCGCGAACTCGCGCTCATCAAACTGCGCAACAACTCGCAGACAAGACCGGAAATCCTGGCTGCCGTGGATATTTTCCGCTGCAAGATCATCGATTTCTCGCCCAACACGCTGTGCGTCGAGATCACTGGCGAATCCACCAAAATCGACGCGTTTCTGGAAGTCGTCAAACCCTACGGCATTCTGGAAATGTCCAGAACCGGCGTCGTCGCTGTACAGAGAGGCTGCAGCTATCTCTTCGAGGACGACCTTGACGAATCCGCCTTTATGGAAACAGACCGCACGGATCTTATCGCGTAGACGCTACACTCTATTGCGCTAGGACTTGCATAGCCGCGCATGCGGCAGACTCCAGTACGATGTGCGGTATTTACATCTAGATAGACTGGAGAAGAACAAAAAGCAAAAAGCAGAAGGGAATTATCCCGGGAAAGGACCATTATGGAAAACAGAATTTTTTACGAACAGGACTGTGATGTCAATCGTCTGAACGGCAAAAAGATCGCCATCATCGGCTACGGCTCTCAGGGTCACGCTCACGCGCTCAACCTGAAAGACTCCGGCGCTGATGTTGTGATCGGTCTGTATGAAGGAAGCCGTTCCGCAAAAAAAGCAAAAGAACAGGGCTTTGAAGTACTCCCCGTTGCCGAAGCTGCAAAAGCTGCGGACATCATCATGGTTCTTATCCCTGACGAAAAACAGAAAGAAGTTTACAACAGCGAAATCGCTCCGAACCTCTCTGCAGGCAAAACACTCGCCTTTGCCCACGGCTTCAACATCCACTTCGGCCAGATCGTTCCACCCGCTGATGTGAACGTTATCATGGTTGCCCCCAAAGGACCTGGACACACTGTACGTTCCGAATACGAAGCAGGAAAAGGCGTTCCTTCTCTGATCGCTGTTGAACAGGACGCTACTGGCGATGCTCTCGAAACCGGTCTTGCATATGCAGCTGGTATCGGTGCAAGCCGCGCCGGTGTTCTGGAAACCACATTCCGCACAGAAACCGAAACAGACCTCTTCGGTGAGCAGGCTGTTCTCTGCGGTGGTGTTGTAGCTCTCATGCAGGCTGGTTTCGAAACACTGACAGAAGCCGGATACGATCCCCGCAATGCTTACTTCGAATGCATCCACGAAATGAAACTGATCGTAGACCTGATCTACCAGTCCGGTTTTGCAGGAATGCGCTACTCCATCTCCAATACCGCTGAATACGGCGACTACATCACTGGACCGAAAATCATCACTGAAGATACCAAGAAGGCGATGAAGAAAGTCCTCAAAGATATCCAGGACGGCACATTCGCCAAAGACTTCCTGCTCGACATGTCTGCAGCAGGCGGCCAGGCTCACATCAAAGCGATGCGCAAACTCGCTTCCGAGCACTCCAGCGAAAAAGTCGGCGAAGAAATCCGCGCCCTCTACTCCTGGTCCGACGAAGACAAACTCGTCAACAACTAAGAAACATTTCGTTTGTCACGAAACTGAAGAAATCAAAAAGCCCGTCAGCGGGCTTTTTGATTACCTGAGTGTTGAGGCGTATCTGCTTATGACAAAGTATGATTTGTCCAAGTAAACGGACAAGTGTTGGATTTCTGTGCATTTCGCAAAAGAATTCATAAAACCGTCATCAAATGGACACCATACGAAAAAGCGGACGCATCCTCGTATGTATACTCATACTCGCTTGGAATCTTTCCGAGAAGAGAAATTCGCCGTATGGCGTTTTGAAGAAATGAAAGGACAACAGTATGAAAAGCGATGAAATGAAGAAGGGGTTTGACAAAGCCCCGCAGCGAAGCCTGCTCCACGCGCTCGGTCTGACTGAAGAAGAAATCGACCGTCCGCTGGTTGGTATTGTTTCCTCCTACAACGAAATTGTTCCGGGGCATATGAACCTCGATAAAATCACCGAAGCCGTTAAAACCGGTGTCGCCATGGCCGGCGGCACACCGATCGTCTTTCCGGCGATTGCTGTGTGCGATGGCATTGCCATGGGCCACAACGGCATGCGCTACTCGCTGGTTACGCGCGATCTGATCGCCGACTCGACCGAAGCGATGGCGCTTGCGCACGCCTTTGACGCGCTTGTCATGGTTCCCAACTGCGACAAGAACGTGCCGGGCCTGCTCATGGCGGCAGCGCGTCTGAATCTGCCGACAATCTTTGTTTCCGGCGGACCGATGCTTGCCGGACGCATCGACAAGCACAAAACCTCGCTTTCGAGCATGTTCGAAGCAGTCGGCGCCTATAAAGCCGGAAAAATCGATGAGGCAAAACTCAACGAATACGAAAAGAACACCTGCCCCTCTTGCGGTTCCTGCTCGGGCATGTATACCGCCAACTCCCACAACTGCCTTTCCGAAGTGCTCGGCATGGCGCTGCCGGGAAACGGCACCATCCCTGCGGTCTATTCCAAACGCATCGAACTGGCAAAACACGCCGGCATGCAGGTTATGGAACTGTTCCGAAAAGACATCCGTCCGCGCGACATCATGACCGAACAGGCGTTCACCAACGCGCTGACAGCCGATATGGCGCTTGGATGCTCGACCAACTCGATGCTCCACCTGCCCGCGATCGCGCACGAATGCGGTATCAAAATCGATCTCGATGAAGTCAACCGCATTTCCGAACATACACCCAACCTCTGCCATCTCGCTCCGGCTGGACCGACCTACATGGAAGATCTCAATGAAGCCGGCGGAGTATACGCCGTGCTTAAAGAACTGGAAGATGCAGGACTGATCGAAACCGATCTTATGACCGTTACCGGCAAAACGATGCATGAAAACCTCAAAGGAGCAGTCAATCTGGATGAAACAGTTATCCGTCCGCTCGACAACCCCTATACAAAAACCGGCGGTCTGGCAGTGCTGAAAGGAAACCTCGCGCCCAACGGCTGCGTGGTTAAACGCTCCGCTGTCGCTCCGGAAATGCTTGTGCATACCGGACCGGCAAACGTATTTGAATCCGAAGAAGAATGCATCGCCGGCATTTTCGGCGGCAAAGTCAAACCCGGCGACGTCGTTGTCATCCGCAACGAAGGCCCGGCTGGCGGTCCCGGCATGCGCGAAATGCTGTCGCCGACCTCTGCCATTGCCGGCATGGGACTCGACAAGGAAGTCGCTCTGATTACCGATGGACGCTTCTCCGGCGCGACACGCGGCGCTTCGATCGGTCACGTTTCGCCCGAAGCCTGCAAAGGCGGTCTGATCGGCTATGTATGCAACGGCGACATGATTTCCATCAGCATTCCCGAATATTCAAACTCCTGACATCGCGCCCCATAGTCCCCGACGACGAAGAAATCGAACGCCGCAAACGCGAAATGCCCGCGCCCAAAGGACGCGAAGTAAGCGGCTATCTCAAACGCTATGCCGCTCTTGTTTCCGGCGCGGATGAAGGAGCGGTGCTCTCGTGAGTCCTGATCTCTCCAAACTCTCTTCACAGTTGAACGCTCTGGCCTTTTTTGCCGATCTGCATGAAGACGCTGTGTTCGAAGCCTTCTGCAAACTGGTCGCGACGGCTTCGACAACCAATACAACCGACACGCATGCCAAAGCGAGTCTGCAGACACGAAAGGAATGCGCTGCGCGTTTTGCTTCGCTGCTGTACAAGGCGCATACCGACAACTGGACGGACTATCTGAATGAGCTCGTTCTTGGCTCCACACAGACGCTTGCCTGGTTTGCCGCAAAGGATCGCGAGATTCCGTTTGCGATGGAAACCGTATGCCGCGCCGAACTGGAAATTCTGCAGGATGCTGCAGAAATTCTGCCGGGCGATTTAGGCATGGAAGAAGTGTACTGGCTCGCGCACAAAAGCGATCTGGAAAACCAGTACGCCGACCGCATGGACAACCTTGCAAAATACGGTTCGGGTGTTTTTGCGAAATCTTCCATGTTCCGCCTTGCGGATGAAACGACGCTGCGCCTGATTCCGGTTGCCAATGGCGATCCGGTCACCTTTGATGTTCTTTACGGCTATGAAGACCAGCACCAGCGCATCATCGACAACACCAAAGCGCTTTTATCCGGACTGCCCTGTTCCAACCTGCTGCTGTACGGCGATGCGGGAACCGGCAAATCCGCAAGCATCAAAGCGGTGCTCAATCTCTTTAAAAACGAAGGCCTTCGCCTTGTCGAAGTCGGCAGAGGACAGCTTGCGCTTCTTCCTGATCTGCTTGACTGCCTTGCCGATGAACCCTCGCGCTTTGTGGTGTACATCGACGATCTGTCGTTTGGCGAAAACGACGATTCGTTCTCGGCCCTAAAAGCCGTTTTAGAGGGCGGCGTGTGCGCACGCAGCAAAAACGTCGTGATCTACGCCACCAGCAACCGCCGTCATCTCGTTAAGGAAAGCATGTCCGCCCGTACCGGCGACGATATGCACAAGCGCGATACGCTGCAGGAGACACTTTCGCTTTCGCAGCGCTTTGGCGAATGCATTTTCTTTGAGAAACCGAACAACGACGCCTTTATGGAACTCGTCGACTCTCTCGCTTCTGAATACGGACTCCATCCCGAAAGCATGGAACAGCTTCACATCGACGCCTCTTCCTACGCGCTTGCGCAGGGAGGACGCTCTGCACGAGCAGCGCGACAGTTCATTGAACATCTTGTCGCCAGGGAAGGATTGAACGATGTTAAATCTTGAGAAGATCTACCAGGCACGCTATGTGCTTAAAGATATCGTCCGCACAACGGACCTCATTCCGGCACAGAACATCAAGCCGGGATGCAATGTGTATCTGAAAACCGAAAACCTCCAGAAAACCGGTTCCTTCAAAATCCGAGGCGCCAGCTACAAGATGTCGCAGCTGTCCGAAGAAGAAAAGAAGCACGGCGTAATCGCCTGCTCTGCGGGAAACCATGCCCAGGGCGTAGCGCTCGCCGCGCAGTCCGCCGGCATTCCGGCTGTCATCTGCCTGCCTGAAGGCGCGCCGATCTCCAAAGTCGAAGCGACACGCAGCTATGGCGCGCAGGTCGTTCTGGTGCCCGGTGTCTATGACGACGCCTATGCGGAAGCCCTTCGTCTTCGCGATGAAAAAGGCTATACCTTCATTCATCCCTTCGATGACGAACTCGTGATCGCCGGACAGGGAACCATCGGTCTGGAAATTCTGGACCAGCTTGACGATGTGGATGTCGTTGTTGTTCCTGTAGGCGGCGGCGGACTGATCAGCGGGGTTGCCTACGCGATCAAAAACCTCAAACCGCAAGTCAAAGTCTATGGCGTGCAGTCCGAGGGCGCCGCGAGCATGGCGGTATCTCTTGAAGAAGACAAAATCACCTGTCTCGACAAAGTGCGCACTGTCGCCGATGGCATTCAGGTGAAAGAACCCGGCGAACACACATTTGACTACTGCCGTCAGTATGTGGATGAAATCGTGACCGTCAGCGACGATGAAGTGGCGACAGCCATTCTCAAGTTGATCGAAACACAGAAACTCATCACCGAAGGCGCTGGCGCTGTCAGCGTTGCCGCGGTGATGTTCGACAAGATTCCTGTAGAAGGCAAAAACGTCGTCTGCCTGCTTTCCGGCGGCAATATCGACGTTACGATTCTGTCCAAAGTCATCGAACGCGGTCTGCTCAAATCCGGACGCAGCGATACGCTTGCCATTCAGCTTGAAGACCGTCCCGGACAGCTTGCCAAAGTCTCCGCGCTTCTTGCGAAGCTTGGCGCTAACGTTGTCAGCGTCTTCTATGAAAAAGCCAGCGAAGGCAGCGGCATTACCGACTGCGTTCTGCGCATCAATATTGAAACGCGCGATCAGGCGCACATCGATTTCGTGCACAAAAGCCTGGCAGAAGCCGGCATTCATGTGATCGGCTGATCCTGAATTCACGCTGAAAACACCATCCAAAGCCCTAAAAGGCGAACCAGAATATTGCCAAAGGCAGGACGATCTTTGCGGTTTATCCCGATTCGCCCTGCCTTTTGTTAAGATGAACAAAACGCCCGAATGCCGAAGACTCCCACAGTCTGTCTGGCAGAGCATGAAGCAGAACATCTTTCATGCGCTTATGTCGGGCATCAATAAGAAAGGATCCATTATGAAACAGATTTCTACACCTAACGCACCTGCTGCAATCGGACCGTATTGCCAGGCGATGAGCACAAACGGTTTTGTGTTCACTTCCGGTCAGATCCCCATCAATCCCGCGACCGGAAACATTGAAGCGGCAGACATCACCGGACAGACAGAACAGGTGATGAAAAACCTCTGCGCTGTTTTGGAAGAAGCTGGCACCAGCCCCGAAAAAGTTGTAAAGACAACCTGCTTCCTCGCGGATATCGCGGACTTTGCGGCATTTAACGAAGTGTATGCAAAAACCTTCGTGAACAAACCCGCACGCAGCTGCTTCGCTGTCAAAGACCTGCCCAAAGGCGCTCTGGTTGAGGTCGAAGTCATCGCTGTCTGCGAATAGAAGATTATCGTCTGATCGGGCGACAGAGGTCTTCTGACGGATCGAACGGCTTGATCACTGCAGTTCTGCATGGAAAACCGGCACGCATTCTCTGTATATGCAGAGGGCGTGCCGGTTTTTTGCATCCGCAAAACGAGGTGCTGTCCTTGGCGAGCGAAAGAACAGATGAGATAAAGCGTCCTGCCAATAAAAGACAAATCGTTTGGATATTTGAAGAAATGAGATCCATTCTTCTGGAGCGATTTTTTTTTGGGGGGGAAGTGAATATGAAAATAAGCTGTTTAAAATAAATTAAAAAGTCAAAATCAAAGTATATAAAAATTTTGCGTATGAGTACGTGAATTACGCAAAAACGGCTTTGAAACAGGAAAGAGAGAAAGATGATGAAAAAGAGTCGAATAAAAATCGCTCAGCTTGTCATGGCTTGTCTGCTGTGTACCTCATGGGGATGCAGTGCACGGCCGCAAAACGTGAGCGATGCAGGTCAGATAGGCAGTCAAATAATTCGCAAAGAGGATTTGATTGGCTCCATTCGCCTGACGGATGACAAAACCTGCTTTAACATCAGTCCGCAAGAGTTTTATGAAAAGATGTCAGTCATGATGGGAGATCTGAATTCGCTTCAGGAAATGCGGGCGTTTGATGCGGCTGACTATGACATGCTTCGAAAAACGCTTGACTGGGATACAGTCATCGAACTCGAAGACGGGGAGGCAATTCTGCTTCAATGCGATGAAGAGCAGAATCTCATCGAAGCTGTCGGATACGACACGTCAAAGAATCCGGATGGTGCCGGAGCAGGAAATTTTCTCGGAATGTTTGGCGCAATGCTCGATCTGGAAGAGTATGACGCGCGCGAGATGATTCTTGAATTGCAGGAGGGGATTTTAGGCGATGCGCAGTCCTTCAATCCGCTCCACCGATCAAATCCGAGGCAGACATATTCGGATCTGACGATCGGAGTTGATGCGTCAGTGGGAAAACAGGAAGACGGATCGGCAAATCTGGTTGATGTCTATCGCATTCTGGTTTTCTATCCGACAGAACAAACAGAGGCAAGTGAAAAATGAGCGCATTCCTGTACACATTCGCTCGACGAGTAATCAGCTGCCATTTCTAATGGAAATATTAAATATTGCAAAGAAAGGGAAAACACCACCAAATGCTCCAATCCATTGGCTAAGATGAAATCAGATACAGACTGTTCTGAATACCGCTCCTGGAATGCACAGGATTCAGAACAGCGAGAACCATGCAATGGAGCGAAAGGAGACATTTATGAAGGGGAAGATGAAGCGGCTTGCCGGACTGACCCTGACACTTGGCATGCTTATGGCAATGTCGGGATGCCGTATGGTCAGTCTCAACCATACCGAAGAAAAAATTGAGAGCATAAAGCCGACAGATGATTTCACGGCGTTCGATCTGGATGCCAAAGCGTTTTATTCGCTGATCGAAGAGTTTGCGGATGAGGCCGGCAAACCGGAGTCTCTTCGTCCGTTCGAGTGGGAAAAAGATACGCCGGGAAGCGTCGCTATCAAGGAAGGACCGTTTTCCTATACGATTGACATGGCCAATGGCGACAGAATCCTGCTGGATATGAATGAGGATGAAAGCCGCGTAGAAACACTCGTATACGATTTCACCGATAATCCCGATGCAAAGTCCGCGATGGCGTTTGTAAAAGAGCTGGCGAATACATATCAAGCCGAGGGCTTTGAGGCGCAGAAATTCAATACAATCGTGGAGGAACAGTTTGTCTGCGAACCATGGGAAGAAAGCCATCCGATCGATATTCGCAGGCAGGCGGTGGACGCTCATCTGCTTGTCTCTCTGACCGCCCGCGATTTTCTGGGTGTAAATACTGAAGGCACGGAAATTCCGACAGGAAACGACTCGATGCTCGTGCTTGAGATCGCTCCCACTCGCGCACTCGATATGGAGGATTACAAGC
Organism: uncultured Allobaculum sp.; assembly: GCA_948467695.1. GTDB lineage: Bacteria > Bacillota_I > Bacilli_A > Erysipelotrichales > Erysipelotrichaceae > Allobaculum. Next base: position 13,335 of record CAOKFJ010000011.1, read on the forward strand.
GCGTACGAGCCGTTGAAGATCTTGTTTTCGTGCCGGAACTGGACAGCTCGTATAGTTCAAGCGAAGCATCGTCCGTCCAGCAATGAGCACGATATTGAAGAAGGAGACTGACTCACACACGGCAAACGTTATTCTTGCCATGTGCCTGCGGGCGTAAAAAAAGCGACAGCTAAAGCGAATCTGACTGAACTGCTAGAGAAAAATGCGCAAGGCGCGTACGGGATTTCCGTGCGCGCCCTTTTTTACAATCGCTTACATGTTACCAAATTCGAAAGATTGAAAAAGTGAATCTTAAACTGGTGCAAGACAAATTGAAAAGCAAAGCGGTTTCGCTAAAATATAGGGCATGTCTAAGAAAAATCTTCCCATATGGATCGGGACCATCGCCTACATACTGTTTTTGGTCGTATGCGTTCTGTCGTATGCGATTCAATACATTACCGAGGTGATTCAGGTCGAATCCTTCTCGCAGTTTCTCTATACGATGCAGGTCGGAATGGGCGGAGCGACAAATACCGTCGTTCAGATTCTCCAGGGCTTTCTTGGCAGCTACGCCCTGCTGATCGCGCTTGGCACTGCAATTTACGCTGTACTGATGCATGTCATGCTCAAGGAGAGAAAAGAAGAGCGCAAAGGACATGCACCCATCAGAAAGATCGCCGGAAACGCGCTGGTGACACTCAACTGCGGATGCATGATCGCAGCCGCCGGGGGAGCGGGCATGTTTGCCTCGCAGCTGAAAGACGGCTATGACGCGCTTAAAATCGACACGTATCTGGAAGAGCAGAATACGTATTCGGACCTGTATGAAAAGTATTATGTGCAGCCGGACACTGAAATGATCAAAGCGCCCGCGAAAAAGAAAAATCTCATTTACATCTACATGGAGTCCATGGAGGCGACGTTTGCAGACATTCACAACGGCGGCGGCTTCGAGGACAATCTGATTCCTCATCTGACGCAGCTCGCGCATGACAACGAGGATTTCACCGCCAGAAACGAGCATTCGCTCAATGGTGGGCAGGTCACAAACCAGACCAGCTGGACGGTTGCCGGCATGACCGCGCAGACGTCCGGCACACCTCTTGGTGTTTCCAATTCCAAATACAATCACACCTTTGAAGATTCGATGCTGTTTCTTCCCGAAGTTGTCACGCTTGGCGATCTTCTCGAAGACCAGGGCTACAAAAATATGCTGATGTGCGGATCGGAAGCAAGCTACGCCGGCAGGGCGAACTACTTCCGCCAGCACGGCGATTACGAAATCTTTGACGTCATCTCCGCAAGAGAAGACGGCCACATTCCTGAAGACTATGACGAATGGTGGGGCTTTGAAGACAGCAAGCTCATCGATTTCGCCAAAGAGCAGATCACCAGACTCGCCAAAGGCGATCAGCCCTTCAACTTCACGATGCTGACGGCAGATACCCACTTTACCGATGGCTATCTGTGTCCTGACTGTCCGGATGATTTTGATGAACAGTATAAAAACGTCATCCGCTGCTCGGACAGACGCATTGCCGAATTTGTTGACTGGATCAAACACCAGGATTTCTATAAAGATACAGTGATCATTCTCTCCGGAGATCATCTTTCGATGGATGGACTGATCAACCAGAGTGTTGGTCTGGATTTTCCGCGCCGCACATACTTCACGGTAATCAATGGACGCGATTATACGCTCGATCAGACGCGAAACTTCGCGACGCTCGATATCTATCCCACCACGCTTGAAGCGATGGGATTCGATATCGCAGGACATCGTCTGGGGCTTGGAACCTCTCTGTATTCTCAGGAACCGACGCTTGTCGAAAAGCTTGGCTTCAAAAAACTGAACGCGCAGATTGCCTACCGTTCGAAACGCTATGAAGACGAGATTCTGAAAGACGATGGCTACGATCCGAATGAAGAAAGCGAACACAACTGGATTCCATTCTTCTTCCCATCGCCCGCAACATCTGAAAAAGATGATCCGATGCGCAACCAGAAGCCGCAGCTTCCTGTATTTGACGACAGTCAGGAACAGTCTTTCGAATAATCGAAACGGATTGCAGCATTCAAGAAATCAAATCGATGAAACACAAAAGCCGAAAGTCGCTTGTCCCGAATATGGACGAGATGACTTTCGGCTTATTTCATTTTTTGAAAAGTGTGCAGGGGCATAACAGATCGTGATTGGCGCAAAGGTGGAAAAGATGCGAAGAGGGGAGAAGAGTCGCAGTAGACGGATAATAAAAAAACGCTTCCTTTCGGAAGCGTGTTCTTTCAAGATGGTGACTCGGCAGGG
>CAOKFJ010000012.1 GCA_948467695.1 uncultured Allobaculum sp.
TTGTTTACGGCTCACAATCTGCGGCCTTTTGAGGTCCTGGATTATCGAAATATTATTCTTACAACTGCTGAGAAGGACTGCAGATTTATTCCTTTTAAACGTATTCAGCCGAATAATAATACGCGAGATACTTATTATCGAATGATTTTCCTCGAAGACTCGGATGTCTCTCTCTATGAGAAGACAAAACCATACAAAATCCGAAACGCTTTATTCAAAGCAGGGGATATAGAAGACGAGAAATGGGAAGATAATCGAACTGGCGAGGAATAGTCAGGTTCGATGCAGTTGAGGATGAAAAGAAAAACAGCGAAAAAAGTCATGCTTGTCATTGTGGAAGGATTGACTGAGCAGACGACATTGGAAGGCATTTTGTCAGAACTGTTTCAAACGGATCAAGTCGAAGTTTTCGTGACTCGGGGAGATCAGTTTGCATTCGTTGAAGAACCAAAAAAGAAAGTTGCGGATCTAATTGGAGCTGCAATAAAAAAATATCGTCTCAAAGAGAGCGATATCGATCGAGTGGTTATTCTTACAGATACAGATGGCTGTTTTGTTCGTGAGGACTGTGTTGTTCACAATGCGACACTCTCGAAAAACGAAAATTTCTACTTTCTGGACCGGATTGAAACATGGAACAAACCAGGTATTGAAGAACGAAACAAATCGAAAAAAAAAATTTGTCGATCATTTCCACGATGAGTTCAATTCAGCGAAACAGAAAAACGATTCCCATAGAGGTTTATTATTTCGCCTGTAATCTGGATCATGTTCTGTTTGAGAAAAACAACTTATCCGATGAAGAGAAGGAAAAACTCGCCAGAAAATTTGGATTGAAGTATGACGGTATTGAAATCGAGTTTATCCCTTTTATCGCAGAACTTCTCCCGGAATTGAATTCCGATTATCGGTTTTCATGGGAATTTGTTAAACACGACTGTCATTCTCTGGAGAGATGGAGCAATTTAGCTTGTCTTTTCTATCAGCACAAATCGCATTTGGCAGACGATGCCCAAAAATTGCTGTAGCTTTACTCAAAAACTGTTCTTCCTCAAAAATATATAAAACCAGGGATCTTCCAGACGAAACGATCGTCATTTATGGAAGATCCTTTTCTTTGTGCCATGCGCATATGTTTTCTGATTTCAATCTCAATTCAATATTGATCTGCATGGACTGTTCGTTGTATCTGTCCAAGACGTTTTATATGAACGGAAAAAGAGATAGACTTAATTATTGAATCGTTATATGGAAACAATATGCAAATAAAATTATTTTTTGTATATGAACGGCAGGAAGAACAGTGCCTGCATGCAGGACGGTCTTTCCCTGTCTTTTGCCAAATCCCTGCGATACGCCCTGTCGGTGCGCAGATGATTTGGTTTATCTGTCGTGTATTTTTTGTAAATTAATAATAGGCCTGTTGGCGAATTGAAAAACCTTGAAGCTGCGCGGCAGACTAAAAAAAAAAAAACCGCGGCATCACGCCCATGATTAAAAAAACAAACCACCCGAAAAAAGAAATCGCCGATATCTGCTCATAATCCGGCAAACAAAAAAGCTGCGAAGCAAAAGCAGGCAGGCAGCGCTCATAAGACTGCATCGAATATACCCGCAAAGAAAAAGAAGAAAAAGTCATTCTTGTCAGGCAGGCACAGAGTGCTGATCGTATCCGTGCTTTGCGTGGTTATTATCGCTGGATTTGCGATGGGGTACACGTCAAAACGCAAAAACCGAATCCTTGCGGAAGGCTTGACGTATTTGAAGACACAGGAAACGCGCGAGACGCAGGAACTTGAAAAGACACTGCAGCGCAAGCAGCGCGAACGCATGCTCGCCGCTGTGGAATCCGGTCAGAGTTCGATCTTCTCCCTGTATCGCAACGCGCTGATCTTCGGCGATTCGCGTGTTTACGGTTTTGGAAGCTACGGATTTGTGCCCTTCGAGCAAGTACTCGCGGATGCGGGCGCAACGATCAACAACATTCCGGACAACCTGGAAACCGTCAAAAAGACGCAGCCGGAAAAAATCTATTTCTCCTATGGCGTAAACGACATGGGACTGCAGATCGGTTCGGATCGCGGCGAAAACGGCTATGCCCAGGTGTATGAAGAAATGATCGACAAGGTGCTTGAAGAATCGCCCAGTTCGCAGATCATCATCAATTCCATTCTGCCGGCGACACCCGCGCGCCTGGTGGATGCCCCGCGCTGGAAAGATGTCGATCAGTACAATGCGCAGATTGAAGAAATGTGTAAAAAACGCGGCTGGACGTATATCGACAACAGCGAACTGGCTGATGGCGGAAATGCTGATATCTACCAGGCGGATGGCGTTCACCTGCTGCCGGATTTCTACCCGGTATGGGCGCAGAACATGATCTTCTCTGCATCCTGATCCGCACCGAAAACACATATGCAGCATCTGATAATGCTGTTAAAAGGAAAAAATATAAAAAATATTCATTGAGAGTTATTCAAAAAAAGAGAAAGAAAAACAAGAAAGGATGAACGTATGAAAAAATCCAGTTCCGTTTGGATCAATTCGTTCATGGCGCTGACTCTGGTCTGTCTGCTTGGTATTTTCCTGTATCAGGCACTGCCGCATACCATTCATTCCCGTCAGCCTTTTGAGACAGTCGAGCAGAAAGTCACTCAGTCGCTGGACATCGCTGTCTATCCCGAAGTAAGCACTTCGCGTCTGCGCAGGTATCTTGATCTGGATCCCTCTGCCTACGCCAATATTAAATTCTTCCGCAATGGAGATGCGATGTCGGCAAACGAGCTTTGCATCGTGCAGTTCGATGATGCGCAGCGTGGGCAGGCGTTTGAAGATGCCGCGAAAAAACGCATCGCTTCCCAGCATGATATCTATGCGGGATATGCGCCCGAACAGAGCGCGCTGATGGAAAGCGCGCTTGTCGATGTGGAAGACAACTACGCTCTCTACTATGTGGGCGACAACGCTTCTGAAATGGAGAAGCTTTTCGAGACAGCTTTGAAAGGAGGGAAGTAGCGCATGGTTTTTACCGATTTGACGTTTCTTTTCGCCTTTCTGCCCATTGTCTGGCTGGTCTACCGCTTTTTTATCGCACGCACACCGCTCGCCAATCTGTATATCTTCATCGCTTCGATGATCTTCTATGGCTGGGGCGGTCTGCGCTCGCTGGCAATACTGCTTCTGGTTCTGCTCTGGAACTATCTGAGCGCAAAGCGCATTGCAATGGAGGAAGATCGGCCCAGGCGAAGAATGATTTTATGGATCGCGCTGGCTGTCGATCTGCTGGTTCTGTTTTTCTACCGCTATCTAGGCGTATGGTTCGGATTCGCGTCGAACGCGCTGAGCCGGCTGCCCTCTTTAATGCCGCTTGGCTTATCGTTCTATCTGTTTTCCTGCATGTCGTGTGTGATTGATGTGTATCGCGATGGCGATATCGCGCCCCATTCTTTCGTGGATTTCGGCGTGCTCGCCGCCTTCTTCGGTCATGTCAACATGGGCCCGATTGTGCACTACGCAAAGTTTCGAAACCAGATCAGAAGGCATCCGCTGACACGGCGCAAGACGACGCAGGGCATGACGCTGTTTTTGCAGGGCATGTTTCGAAAAGTGATCCTGGCAGACAATCTGGCGCTTGTGTTTGCCGCGCTGGCGGGCAATACAACCTGGCTGGGAAATCTGCTTTACGGCTTCGCCTATTTCTTCATGCTGTATTTTGACTTTTCCGGTTATTCGAGAATGGCGCGCGGCATTGGCGCGCTGTTCGGTTTCGAAATTCCCAAAAACTTCGATCTTCCCTATACCGCGCTGTCTGTTCAGGATTTCTGGAGACGCTGGCATATTTCGCTGACCGACTGGTTTCGAGACTATGTCTATATCCCGCTTGGCGGAAACCGCGTCAGTCATACCCGCTGGATGCTCAATGTGCTTTGCGTATGGCTTCTGACCGGACTGTGGCATGGCGCAACGCTGCCGTTTCTTGTCTGGGGACTGTATCAGGGCGCGATGATTCTGCTCGAGCGATCGTTTCTGAACAAAATTCTGGAGAAACTGCCCAGGTTTGTCCGACATATCTATCTTGTGCTTGCGCAGCTGATCGGCTGGACGTTCTTCTGCTCCGGCGATATCGCGTCGGCTTTCGCGGTTGTCGGTCGCTATTTCGGCATCGGCGCGACTGGAGCGGCTGACAGTATGGCGCTGTTTGTATTCTCCGCTTCGATCATGCTTCTGATTGTCTGCATTGTCCTTTCGTCAGGCTTAAGCGTTCTGCTTGGACGAATGGTCTGCCGCCTGAGCGGTAAAGCGGCCAACGCCATTTCCACCATCGGATGGGTCTGCATGTTTGCGGTATGCGTCGCCATGCTTGTCAGCGCGAGCGCGCAGACATTCCTGTACGCGGCGTTCTAGAAAGGAGATGTCTTTGATGAAAAAGAAAAAAACAAAACAAGGCAATCCTTATCTGGTCCCTGCGATGAGTCTGCTTCTTGCCGGTATGATGGTGCTCGCGCTGGTGCTTCCCGACAAAGCTTTCTCCTATACCGAAAACAGACCGCTTGCCAAGTCGGCAAATGTGTCCTGGCAGGGTATGGTTGCTGGCAAAAGCGCAGAAGAGATGGATACCTGGTTTTCCGATCAGATTCCCGGACGAAACATGTTCTTTCATATGGACTATCTCATTCGCAGAGCATGCGGACAGGAAGAGATCAAGGATGTGTTTCTTGGAAACAATGCGCTGCTCTCCAATCCGGAAAAGGAAAACGAAGAGCTGATCCGTGATACGCTGCAGGCGATTGAAACGTTCTCCGAGCAGAACGGAATGAACAACTACCTGCTCGTCGCGCCGCCGGCAGCAATGGTGCAGCCGCAGAAACTTCCCGAAAACGCGCCGGTACGCCAGATCTCGTCGGCTTACGATGCGATCGCCAAAGAACTGCCTTCAGTTCACAATGTGGTTGTTCGCGATGTGCTTGGCGAGCACAAGGATGAATACATTTTCTATAAAACCGATCATCACTGGACAACGCTTGGCGCCGGATACGCTGCTTGGTCGCTTCTGGAAGCCATGGATATCGATATGAATCTGGATGACTTCAAACGCATGCCCGTATCGCATTCTTTCGAGGGCACGCTCGCGGCGAAAACCGGATCCGTCTTTCTCAAAGACCAGATCGATATCGCCGTGTCAAAAGACACGCCGGAATATTTCGTCACGTGGGCGGACGGGTCAAAAACGGCTTCGATTTACGATCGAAGCGCGCTCGACACCCGCGACAAATATCAGGTGTTCCTGTCGAGCAACCAGTCGAAGGTCCGCATCGATACGCTGAGCGATTCGGGCAGATCGCTGCTTCTCTTCAAAGATTCGTATGCCAATAGTGTCGTTCAGTATCTGCTTCCGTACTTTTCGTCGATCACAATTGTCGATCCGCGCTACTATTACGATGATCTCGAACTGGTGCTCGGATCCGATCTCTATACCGACTGCGCCTTCCTGTATTCCTACGACACCTTCGCCACGATTTCCTCGCTTAAGGATGTTCTGAATGCGTGGAACGAAGAACAAATTCAATAAAAAAGAAAATGGTTCAGCTTGTCTGCCGCTGCAGAAGCTGAACCATTTTGCGTTTAAATCGTTTTTAGAATTTTTGTATCTGCGAAGCGCCATGCGAGCGATTGTGTCTGATCGCTGATATCCGGCGCTTTGGAGAGTCTGGCAGATGTCATGAACAGAAATCAGTTTGATCGACAAGGACGAGCGTTGTGTCATCGCGCTTTTTCAGACGGGGAAGTCTGCTGCATACCGCGTCTTCATCCTGAAACACGAACAGTTCATCAATAACCGTATCGGGGCTTTCGAAGAGGTGGATAAGAAACGCTCTGTTATCCATTGTCGAGAAAGACTGGAGCTGATCGAAGCCATCACTGTAAAGCGCGAAGCGCTTCACGTTTTCAAGAGGCAGTTCACCCTGAACGCTCGAAAACCAGTCGGCGTTCAGATCGGCTATCGAATAGCCGCCTTTCGGGTTGTTTTTCATCATGCGGTTGGAAAGAAGCATATCTTTGATGCGCTGATCCTGTCTTTTGGCAAGAAAAGATCCGCCATCTTCAAGCACAAGCTGCTGCATCCTCTCGATGACCTTTCCATCGAATGTGCCGACAGCCGGATCGCTGAAGACAAGAACATCTTTGTCTGTTTCGATCATCAGCGAGCAGTCGCCAAGGACAAAATACTCCAGTGCGCGGCGATCGGAATTGACGCGCGCGATCGCCAGGGCGCAGCTTGGAATCATGGCATCCCTGCACGCGGGAAACTGATCGCGCAGCGCGCGAAGCACAGATTTGAGATTGTCTTCGATGGAAGACGCGCAATCCGCAAGTGCCTGGCGCGCATCGCATATGGCATGCGACAGCCATGAGGCATCGCTGCCGGTTTTCATCAGATCTCCGCCGCAAAGCGCGCTTGCGCCATCGACAACGATCCAGATGGTGTTTCCGCTATAGAACGCGTCTTCATTGTGAAGCTTTTCACTTCGGCTTTCTGAATACACAGGTTTTCTCCATGAGCAGCACGTTGATCATGTAGGCAATGCCGTTTTGTGCCGCGTTGTATTTGGTGACTCGTTTTGCGCAGTCGATCACTTCCTGCGGGCTGTTTTTCATCGCGATGCCCCATGTGCGCTGCAGCAGTTCCTTCTCGAGCGGACGGGAGCCGAAGGTGAGCGTGCTTTCGTCGCGAAGTCCAAACTCTTCTTTGGCTAAATCGAAGGCATGCATGATCGAGCTTTCGGGCGGATAGATTTCCAGGCGCGTCGGTGTGGCGCGAACGACGGAGAGATTTTCAAGAGCGGGAAAGTGCGCGATGCGGTTGAGAATCGGTTTGGATCCGAGCACGATCAGGCGGTTAAGCTGCGTGTTTTCGGGAAGCGAGCGGATACCGTGAAAGTCGATCAGTCCGGTATGGTCGCGCAGAAAAAACAGTATCGTGTAGTAGCCGGGCTTTTCAAAAACGTAGCGCCCGTTGTTGTCGGCGCCGCGAGCGATAGGCAGATTTCCCAGCGAGTGCGTCATTTCGGTTTCGGGATGCGTCAGTTCGTCGAGCACCCTGGCGCCTTCTTCAACTGACCAGAACTCGAAACGCTTGCGCCGGTGGGTGCGCAGATTGATATATTCAGAGCCGTTCGAAGCAATCAGAAAGGAGAACAGATGCGCAATGCGCTTGCGCTCAAGAAAATGCATAATCCAGTGCGCGCTTCGCATGGTCGACAGACCGAGCAGACAGCCTTTCTGATGCAGATCCTCAAGAACGGACATCGTTGCGGGAGGAATGTCGCCGAACTGGTTGAGGAGTGTGTTTTCCAGTCCGAACAGTATCGAATTGATTTCTTGCATGGTTCTATCATAGCAAACGCGCCGTAAACCAAAGAACAAATGAGCAGGCGCAGTCTGGAAAATCCGCGTATGGAAAGAGGGTTTAACCAAAATGGATAAACCTTGAACGAAATCCTGGCGCAGTGGTATTCTTTGCGGCTGATGAATCTGGAATTTGGATCAGGAACAGAGAGAAAAGGGAATAATCAATATGCGGCTGAAATCGGCTTTTTCCTTGTATGGATTCCGCCATACGGCAGGCAAAACGAAAATGACGGGACAAATACTGTGGTGAACGAGCCAAAAAAGCGTAAAATGATGGAAATCCAGCAGAACATCATTCGCAAGGGGAAAAGCGAATGAGAGCGCACAGAGTTGTGAGAAAATATACATGCTAAAACTTTTGTAAATTCGTTTATTGCATTAAGAGAATTTTTACCTTTGTGTGCCACAATCACATCGTAACAAAGCTAGTTTTTCTGAAAGGAGCTTCAAAATGAAAAAATGCCCAGTTTGTCAGACAGAAAATCATGACGAAAGCTTATTCTGCATGTCCTGCGGCAATCGCCTTGGTGAGCCTGAAGCAACAGATACGGCTGCACCTGTTAAAGAAGAGGCCTGGTACTACGTCGAAAACGGCGAGTCGAAAGGTCCGTTTACCAAAGATGAATTTCTCGATCTGATCGTATCTCATACTGTTCAGGCAAATACCTATGTCTGGACACGCGGAATGAAAGAATGGACGCATTTGAGCAGCACCCCGCTGTATGTCGAAAGCGATGATTCCGAAGAGGAAACATCCATGCTCGAAACCGTACCGGCAGCTGATACAGTCAACGCAGCTGTCGAACTTGAAGAGGAGCCGCAGACTGCGCCCCTTGCCACAGAACCGGAAAGAGATCCTGTCCGCGAAACTGTCGCGCCCGTAAACAATGCCGCGCAGAATTTCGAAGCTGAACACGCTGAACCGCGCGATGCGCAGGAATGGTATTACGCAGTCAACGGACGCTCCTTTGGACCGTTCTCGCAGTCTGTCATGATTGGCTATATCGCGCAGGGCGTTCTCAATGCGGAATCCCTTGTGTGGAAAGAAGACTTTACCGACTGGACCCGTCTGGCGGACACACAGCTTCGCAGCTATCTGCCTCAAAACCCGAATACCGCGAGCCGCGCTGCAGGTCCGCAGTTCAGCCGTCCTGCGCCAAGTGCCCGAATGAATCAGATGCGTACTGCGGTACCGGAACGCAATCTTGTTGTGTACATTCTGCTTTCTCTTGTGACTTGCGGAATTTTCGAGTTGGTATGGGTGTATCAGCTTGCTGAATCGATCAATCAGCTCTGCCGCGAAAAAGGAATTTCCGAAGGTCCAAGCTCCGGAATGGCGGTTCTGCTGTATCTTGTTACCTGCGGCATCTACCTGCCCTTCTTCTTCTGGAGAGCCGGCGATCGTCTATATGAAGTATCTGATCGCAAGCTCAACAACAGCACGACCGTAATGGCTCTGCTTGGTTTCTTCTGCCCGATTGCCGCTATGGCGATTGCCCAGTTCCAGATCAATGAACTGGTCGGCACCAGATCCGGAAATCGTCGCTAAGCGCCATCGCAAAGCGATGCAATTGAATCAATGACAATGAGCGGTGCGAAAGCGCCGCTTTTTCGTATGTTCTCTTTGACAGACATGCATCGGGATATGCATTCAATACGGCGCGCATGCGTGAACGAAGAGAATATTCGTGCCGCAATGAAGATCAACGCAGCGGGAAATTCCTGCGAGCAGAAAGAAAAAGCACTTCGCGCCGAATGGAATTCTTTGCGAAGTGCTGATGGTGACTGTAAGAAAATAGAGAATGCCCGCGCAGGTACAAGCGTCTGAATGCGAATGAACCTGCTTGACGGGATTACTGGCTCGAAGATGTGCTGGCGCTGAGTTTGCGCAGTGTATGGTGATAAATGAACCATGCGGCAATACCGCTGACCAGTTCCGCAAAGGGGAACGACCACCATACGCCGGTCGCGCCGATCATCATGCTGAAGATCCATGCAGCCGGAATGATGACAGCCATGTAGCGGCAGAGAGTAATCCAGAGCGAGGGCATGCCCATGCCAAGTCCTTCAAGCGCACCGCACGCGGCAACGGAAATGGACGAAACCACAAAGCCGAGGCAGATGATGCGCAAAGCGCTCGTGCCGTATTCAATGGTCTGCGCCGAATCGGAGAACAGCGAGATCAGCGAATCAGGAAGAACGAGACATACCGCCATGCCGATGGTCATGATGACAACGATCATGATCAGCGAAGTGCGGAAGATGCGGTGAACACGTTCCATTTCGCCCGCTCCATAGTTGTAGCCGATCAGCGGGCGCATCCCCTGCACAATGCCGCTTGCGGGCATGTAGAGGAATGTCTGCAGCTTGTAGTAGACGCCAAGCACCACAACATATGCCTGGGAATATCCGGCAAGGATACTGTTGAGAGCGGAAATGAGAATCGAGGGAAGCGCGAGGTTAAGAAGCGCTGGAAGACCGATCGAATACAGTCTGGCGATCAGGGGCATATCCAGAAGCTTTTTAGGCTTTTGGAGTTTGAGATTGAGCGGACGGATTTTTCCGATGATCAGATACAGGACAAAATTGACCGTCTGCCCAAGACCGGTCGCAATCGCCGCGCCCTGAATGCCCATGGAGGGAATCGGGCCCAGACCGAAAATCATGATCGGATCGAGAACGAGATTGACAATGCATCCGGCAAGCACGCAGCTCATGGCGACTGTCATTTTGCCCAGCGCCTGATAGATTTTTTCGTACGTCATGCCAAGCATGTTGAAGATGGTGAAGCCGAAGATGATCATCGAATACTGAACACCTAGATCGACGACGCTCTGGCTGTCTGAAAACAGAGAGAGAAACGGGCGAATGATCAGCGCGCATACGATGGTCAGAATCAGGCCGTGCAGAAAGTTGAGCGCGATGCCCATCCATCCGGCCTGTCCGGCTTTGTCAGTCTGCTGCGATCCGAGATAGTAGGCGACAACAGCATTGACGCCGACGCCAAAACCGATCGCGGTCGCGTTGATCAGATTCTGCAGCGGAAACACCAGCGAGAGTGCGGTCATCGCGTCTTCGCTGATTTTCGCGATAAAGTAGCTGTCCACAATGTTGTACAGGGAGCTGACAAGCATCGACAGCACCATAGGCAGCGACAGGGAAAGAAGCAGGCCGAAGACCGGCTTCGTTTTCATGTAAGACTGGTCCATATCGTGGGGAATACCTCCTTGCGTAGTTGTTTAATGCCTTTTTAACGGTCGGCGCTCACAATAAAAGCCGCGCACATCCATAGATGGACATGCGCGGCTGAAAATACGATAAGCACCAAAATGCCGCTCTGCAGATTTGCAGTTTGTGAGCACAGTATAAACAACACTTTACGCAAGATCAAGAATGACCATATGGTCTTCTTTTTTTGAAATGTTCATGTAAGCGCTCCCTTATCTATAGGCGAAATGGTGATGCCTTCCGCTTTTTGAAACGGGGAAGCAAGAGCGGCAAGCCTCTTTTCCATACGTTATGAGCAGAGCATGCGGGCATTCGCTGCAGCAGAATTTGTTTATGGTTAAAGGGCATAAAAGCAATAAATGACTGAAACGTAAAGTGGAAAGTGTCCCATTTATGTTAGTATACCAACGTTACGCACCATGATATTTGAAGAAAACGCCATGCGTATGGCGTTGCAGGAAAGGAAGGAAGACGATGAACAAACGCAAGTACAGAGCTTTTTCGAGAGCTCTTAGAACCACACTGTCTGTTTCCGTCCTGGGCGCGACGGCATGCAGCCTTGTGCCCGCGCAGGCAATGGCGCGCGAAAGCGCGGCTTCGCCTGTGCTTCGCGAGCAGAGTTTTGATGATTTTGACAGTTCGTCCGATATGAGCTCCGCTTTGGAAATGATCAATGAATCGCCTGAAGAAATGACGAGCGAGTCTGTTTCTTCAGGCATCACACACACAGAAACCATCTCCAGTACGAAGAGTGAAAACAATAAAACCGACAAGCCCGTAGAAGATGCCGATGATGACAAAGATCAGCCAGGCATTCCGGAAGGCGCCGAAGACAATCACCGCAAAAGCGATGTGAAACTTGACGGTATCGATATTTCACACTGGCAGCAGGGCATTGAACCCGATAAAATCGACGCTGACTTTATTCTGTGCAAAGCCACAGGAGGAAAGGATTTCAAAGACAAGTCCTTCGACGATTTCGCAAAGAGAATTCTCGATTCCGGCAAGCTGTTCGGTTTCTATCATTACGCGTGGGACAACGGACATGAGGGCACGCCGGAACAGGAAGCCGCATGGTTCTATTCGCAGACTTCGCAGTACATCGGCAAGGGAATTCCCGTGCTGGATTTTGAAGACCGCGAACTGCGCGAGGGCGGTACGGACTGGGCGCTGCGCTTTGTGAATGCCTACTACAATCTGAGCGGCGTCAAATGCATGATCTATACCAGCAGCTCGTTTACGCGCTCGCTTGACTGGAGCGCCGTCGCTAAAGAAGGCTATCCGCTCTGGGTCGCCAACTATGGAAAAAACAACGAACAGCAGGGCTATGCCGATCGCACGTATACCGATGAGTACGGCACCGGCGCATTCGAGGAATACTACATGCACCAGTACACCTCCAGGGGAAGACTGGAAGGGTACAACGGCAATCTCGATCTGAATAAGTTCTTCGGTACAAAAGAAGATTGGCAGACTCTTTGCAAAGCGGATGAGCTGGAAGCCGTGATGCACCGACTGTACAATCCCAATTCCGGCGAGCATTTCTACACATCGAGAACGGCTGAAAGCAATTATCTGGTTGAACAAGGCTGGCAATACGAGGGATTTGCCTGGAACTACGTTGAAGCCGGCGATCCGGTTTATCGTCTGTACAACCCCAATGAGGGCGATCACCACTACACGCTCGATGAAAAAGAACGCGACTATCTGATCAAAGCCGGCTGGAACTATGAGGGCATCGGCTGGTATTCTGATACCGAAAAAGGCGAGCCGGTTTACCGCGCGTACAATCCCAACGCAAAGACAGGAGCCCATCACTTTACCGCAAGCGAGAGCGAATGGCTCGCCCTCGAAAAAGCGGGCTGGAAGCGTGAGGGCATCGCATGGTATGGCAATGCCTATGCGGAAGAGGAATCGGCAGATGTCGAACAGCTTCTGCGCGCCGACTATCATGTCGAACGCAAAAACATCGACGAAGACGCTGATCAGAAAGAAGAGAGCGCCCAGAATAACGCAGACGGATCTTCCAGACCAATGCGTGTGGTCCGCTCGCGAAAAAGCGCATCGCAAAACAGCGATTCTTCGCAGACCGACAGCGAGTACGCAAGTGATGAAGATGCCCCTTCTCTGCTCGATGGAAAAGGACGTCGCATTCTGACAAGCGGTCTGTCCAGACACAGCATGTCTTCGATTGAAGATAATTCGAGAACAGAAAGCGGCACCGACACCTCGTCCGTGAAAGCGGAGAGTCCCCGCCGTCCTGTTCTGAAAATGACACAGAGCAGCGATGCTGATGACTAACGGCAGCGTGAAAAGATACGATTTGATTTTTGTTTGAATTATGAAGTTTTCAAATCGCAAATGTGCGATATATTCATAAAAATGCGGATGCGGCATGCGCAATTTCCAATATGCATGCCGCATTTTTGCGTTCTGTCTGCGCGTTTTTCGCACAGAAGACGCTATGAAAGAAGAATGTAACCGAATACGCGAAAAGCTGAAAGCGTATGACTTTGACAGGGCGGACAAACAAAAAATTCACGATTGGTGAACAAAGCGAAAAACAAAGGAAGAATTCTCGCTTTTTGTTTGACAGTAAAAAACACGCTTGCTAGTATTGTGCCATCAATCGAAACAGAAAAAAGATAGAGGCAGCGGTGCAGATGAGTACCTTTCGGAGAAGGCATTCGATGAAGAAAGGGAAAGGCAACCATCGCCGAAAGGACAGACCCGGCAGGTTCTGGCCTTGGGATGCAGGGGAATACCCGGCATACTCCTTCAGTCGAAGAGGTGTTATCTTAACTTCATCTTTTTGACTGCGGTTCACGCAGTTTTTTTCTTTTCTGCTTCGTCTAAAAAGGAGAAAAATCTATGAAAACGAAAAGACTCGCCGCGGCAGCTCTTGCCGCTCTGATGTTTGCCGGATGCGCTTCCACACCGGCATCCGATTCCTCCAACGGATCGAGCACAGCCGCAAACAGCGAAACGCTGACAGTCGGCATGGAATGCAACTACGCACCGTTCAACTGGCAGACAACCGAAGCCGGCGAACATGGTGTAGCCCTTCCCGGCGGCGCAGGATACTGCGACGGATACGACGTGCGCATTTCCAAAAAACTCGCTGATGAAATGGGAAAAGAACTCGTTGTCAAAAAGATCAACTGGGACGGTCTTCAGCCTGCTCTTGAATCCGGCGAAATCGATGCGATCGTAGCCGGCATGACCGCAAATGAAGAACGTGAAGAAGGTATCGACTTCACTACACCGTACTACGAAAGCCAGATGGTTATGATCGTGCCCAAAGATGCAGAAACCGCATCCTTCACAGACATCCAGCAGTTTGGCGGACACAATGTCATCGGTCAGAAAAACACCAACTACGACACCATCATCGATCAGATTGAAGGCGTTAACCACATCACACCGAAAGCTTCCTATCCTGAACTGATCCTTGCTCTTCAGACAGGCGAAGCAGAAGCCATCACTGCCGAACTTCCTGTTGCCAAAGGCATCGTAGAAGCCAACCCGGATCTGACATACATCACATTCGAAGAAGGCAAAGGCTTCGACGTGGATACTACTGTTTCCATCGGTCTCAAAAACAACACACGCGACTCTCAGTCGTTCAAAGATATTCAGGCTGCACTCGACAAAATCACTCAGGAAGAGCGTGAAAACATCATGCTCGAAGCTGTAAACTCTGCGCCTACAGGTGAATAAGCGGTATGAGTATTGACTGGGGTTATGCCTGGCGCGCGCTGATCAAAAACTGGCCGCTGTTCTGGTACGGCGTCAAAGTTACGATGGCGTTCGCCATTGTCGGCACGGTCTTCGGTTTTCTGATCGGACTGATCATCGGGGCAATCCGCTCCGTACCGATCGATCCGCTCGATACACCGTTCATGAAGGGACTTAAAAAGTTCGGCCGTGGTCTGACAGGTCTGTATATCTGGGTGTTCCGCGGAACGCCGATGATGATTCAGGCTTGCTTTATCTATTATCTTCTTCGTCCTGTAATCGGATGGACGCCGATTACAGCCGGCTTTATCATCATTTCCATCAACACCGGCGCCTACATGGCTGAGATCCTCCGTTCGGGTATTCAGTCAGTTGATCCCGGTCAGATGGAAGCCTGCAAAGCGGTCGGCATGACCAACTTCCAGGCGATGGTCTGCGTAATTTTCCCGCAGGCGATCAAAAACACATTCCCTGCGATCGGCAACCAGCTCGTTGTCAATCTGAAAGACTCCTGCATGATGAACGCCATCTCCGTTACGGAGCTGTTCTTCCAGTCGTCTTCCATCGCGGGAAGCAATATGAAATTTGTTGAAATCTATTTCGATACCGCCATCCTGTACCTTATCCTGACAACTCTTGCCACATGGCTGCTCAACTGGGTTGAAAAATGGATGAGCCGCGACACACAGGAAGAAGGCAAGAAAAAGAAAAAGATCTTTATGGAGATGTCCTCATGAGTGAACCTGTAATCCGCGTCTCGCATTTAAAAAAGAGCTTCGGCAAGCAGGAAGTTCTTCACGAT
>CAOKFJ010000013.1 GCA_948467695.1 uncultured Allobaculum sp.
TCAAAGCTGTTTCTTCTGCTTTTGTATTTTTGTATATGCTCTTGGCCATTCAGCCTTTTCTGACATGTTAAAGGCAATGCACAGCGATGGCTTATGGCGTGACAAGCGGCTGTTCAGAGAGTTCCCGGCTGCTTTGCATCAGTGAGGAAGCGGCTTCCATGCGGCTTTCTTCAAGCGCGAAAAACGCATTCTGCAGCGGGTAGAGCTTGTCGGGCGAGCCGTCGATCGTATTGATGACAAAACTGCTGCCCTGGGCGCGAAGCACGCCTTCCATCTGCGCCTGCAGTGTTTCTGGCGACATGAGACCAAAGCCCTGAATGGAGAAGACGACATCGGCTGCATTTTCACTTGCTGGCGTGCTTTCAAGAGCCAGCCGGGTAAATGAGGACATCACATCATAGGCGGAAGTAAAGACTTCAATGCCGTAGTTGGCGGGATGGTTCTGCAGTGTATAGAGGTAGGGAAGCGGATATAGAACGTTGCATGCGTTCAGCATCGCTTCGTATGACTGTCCGGACGAGGCGTTTTCGCCATCGTAAATCGCATCCGGTTCGATGGTGGCGGAAGTGTAGACGCGCAGGCTTTCGAGTTCTTCGCGCGCAAAGAACAGGAAGTTCTGAATTACCTGCAGGCGGGTTTCGCCTGTGGGATTGAGCAGAGCGGAATCATCAAGCTGATCCGGAAAGCACACCGAATCAAACTGGATTTCCCTGAATCCAAGCTCTGCGCATTCTCTGGCAAGCTCGAGATTGTATCCCCAAACCTCGCGCTGATAGGGATTGACCCATTGAGCGCTTTGTTCAGACGCCTGTGTAATTTTCAGATCGGTTCGAACACTGGCAAGAAGCGGATCGAGGAAGGTTTCGATACGCGCGACAAGATAGATGTTTTCTGCCTGCAGACGCGCAAGCAGAGACTGCAGATGATCAGCGCTGATCGCCCAGTCGGTCTGTGTCAGGACGGGATCGATGATTGGTTCGCTCGGATCAGAGGAAGATACCGTCGCATCCGGGCGGATAAAGCCGATTTTTCCATATTCGTCTTTGATGGTCACGACAAGCGTGTTCAGCCGCGATTCTTCCATATATTCCATGATCATGTCCGGAAAGGCGACAAGATTGTCGAGCGAGACATTCAGACCGCGTATGGAATCGGGACGCCGGTTCTCCGGCCATGAAGGCTGCAGATAGCCCTCATAATCAAGCGCGCTGGCAAGCTCGGGATCAAGTTTTGTTTCAACGTTGCTGAACAGATGGAGAAAGGATTTTCTCCACGTTTCCTTGATCGCGCGCACCGGCATGTGAAAAGGCTTTGTCGGCGCGGGATCTTCGACGCTTTTCGCATCGTTATTTACCGCCTGGGGATCAATGACTGCGGCGGTAAACGATTCGGGTACGTTTTCGCCTCGCAGTTCGGTCCATGTCAGCGCCGTACCGGGCAGATAGCCCGTCTGTCCGTTGTATCGGATCTGATACCAGCGCAGCACATGACATGAGGCATCGAAGTCCTCAAGCGTGCCACCGGTGATTTCGAAAGGATCGCCGGGACGTATGACGGTTTCATCGAGGGTTCCGCTGCGATCAAGTCTCAAGTTGACGGGACGAGAGACGCTCGCGCTCTTTGGCGTCAGTGCCTGCAGACGGCTTTGGGCGAGATAGCGGTTTTCGACATCGAGCGTGCTGTCTTTGTATTTCACACGCGAATAGCGGGGGCCCTGTTCGAGAACGCGGCAGGGATCGCCGCGATAGAGCTCGACAGGACGTACATCGACTTCACCCGATTCAATATATGGCGTTTCCAGAGTGAGCACCGGCTCTTCGCATTGTATGTAGCAGACAGGGCAGACTGTGTCGTACCACAGAGGAACGATACAGAGGATGAGTGCAACAAGAGAAAGAACACCTGTCATGAACAGTGAAGTAAAGCGGATGCGGTGCGCAAGTGTCGTGGTTTTCATCAGGGACAGTGTAGCATAAACCCAATATTTATGAAAAATACGGCTGATATGCGTATGTACATCCCAAATCATAGGCGATACAGGATATAAAGTGGCGAATGATTCCAAATAGGTCCACTGAAATGCGTGGCTTGAGATGGATAAATATAACTGTATCGCGCCATGCACAGAATAAAGAAACGCACATTCGGCAAAGACAAAACGGGAAAAAGCTGTCTTTGTCAGCGGGCAGATCTTTCTAGATCGGACGCGCAATGAAAGACTCTCAGCGCCATTGATGATGGATAGAGGGATGAGGGATTGTGTTGAAAAACTTCTCAAAACATGCAAATATTGAGTGTCTGCTGAATATTTTGCACCTGCCTGCCTCATGGAAGAATTCGAAGAGACACTCATAAGTGTCCACATGTTTTCTTGATGGAGCGGCATGTGATCTGTCATATCGACAGAACGACAATCGGCAGAATACGCAGAACAAAGACAAATTCTCAGTTAGAGAAAGGAGTATTCATGAAACCGAAATCAGAATTTCTTCTGATTATTGACGGGTCTTCGCTTCTTGCCACAAGCTATTATTCTTCTTTACCCAAAGCCATTCGAAAAGAAAAAGACGAGGAGAAGAAAAACGAGCTCTATCCCCGCCTTTTAAAGAAAGACAGCAGCGGCCGCTACTGCAATGCGCTTGAATCGTTTTTCCATACGATTTTCACCATCATGACCTTCCAGCGCCCGACGCATCTCGCAATTTGCTGGGACGTCAGCCGCCATACCTTTCGAAAGACACTCTGGCCCTCCTACAAAGCCAACCGCTCACAGACGCCTGCTCCGCTGAGCGAGCAGTACGAGACAGCTTACGAAATCTGCGAAAAACTCAATATTCCCCAGTTTCGCGACCAGGCATACGAAGCCGATGATTTTGCCGGCTCGCTCGCGGTTCAGATGGAACGCCAGCTGCCGGTGCGCATTCTCACGCGCGACAAAGACTATTTCCAGCTCATTACGCCCCAGACCAAAATCTGGTACGGCATGAGCGATCTGGAAAAAGTGAAATCATGGCGCCATAAACACCAGATGCCGCATGGCCTTCCAAGCCGTGTCGTGGAAGTCAATCCCAGCGTGCTTGAAGCAGAATTCGGCTATTCGCCTGAATGCGTCTGCATGATGAAGGCGCTTCTGGGCGATCGTTCCGACAATATTCCCGGCGTGCGCGGAATGGGGGAAACACGCTCCATCGCGCTTGCGCGTCACTATTCCACACCCGATGAGCTGTATGAAGCGATATCCGACGCGTCCGGAACCAGACAGAAAAACAATCTGATCCGCACATGGCGATCATGGGGCATTCACCGTTCGCCCTACTCCTGTCTGACACGCAAATCGGACGGTTCGAGACCTTCCGCCAAGGAGATGGCTTATATCTGCTACACACTTGGCAAAATGAAAACGGATATTGATCTGAACAGCTATTTCGGCAATGCGGGCAAACCGCTGCTCAAAAAGAGCCTGCGCTACGCCATGCCGTATCCCAAAGCGGCCGAAATTCTTGAAGAATACGGCATCGTGCTCAACGTCGGCGCCCGCCGTCCGTTTGGAAGACAGGACAGCACCTCCGCTTCTAAAAAGCGAAATGACGGCTCTGCCGCTGTTTCGCGCATGTCCAAAGCGAAAAAAGCCAATTCAAAAACCAGAACGGCACAGAAAGGCAAAACCGGGGCTCAAGCGGCAGGCGCCAAAGAAAACAGCGCCTCCAAAAGCGCTGCCTCGAACAGAACCGCAAAAAAGAATACAGCCAGTGCGGCAGGCACCAGCGAATATACGCGCACATACGCATCCTCACGCGTACGCAAAAAGCCGGTCGGCAAGCTCGCCTCTAAATCAAACGCACCGCTTGCGAGCAGTACAAACAGCCAGGATTCAACGACCATATCTGGAAATGCATCCGCCAGTGCCATGGCGCCCCGCAAAAACAGAAGCCGCCGCTTTGTAAAACACCAGACACAGACGGCTGATCAGATTTTGCATGCAAAGTCTGCCGATGGTGAATTTGCTCCTGTTTTGAAGAAAACAAATTCGAAACAGGAAAACGCAGGCGAAGCAGGCAATGTTATCCAGAAAACCGCGCCTGCACAAAACAAGGCAAAAGCGCGCGCGCCGTATCGAAAACGGGCAAAGCGCACACTCTGCGAGAATATGAGCGATGCCGCAAAATCCGAGGGAAAGATTCAGAGCGCAAGCGCATCGACAGTCGAAAATTCAGTCAAAGGCAATGATGTGCAAAAGAGTGAACATACGAAGCCAAAGGCATCCGCTCGCAAAAACAGAACACGCAGATCATCGCCCAGAAAGAAAGCACAGCCCTCCCACGCTCTCGCGAATGATTCAACGCCCAAAGCGACTGCTGCACAGCCTGACATGAAACCGACCGACAGCCTGGTTAAAAAAGCGCGCAGAAACAAGTCGTGCGCGAGCGCACAGAAAAAAACGGAGAAGTCAGATCTTCGCACGTCCGGCAATGCAGCCAGAACGCATGCAGAGCAGAATGCAAAACAGACGGCTTCGCTCTCCATAAGAGTGGACAGCCAGACAAAGGATGCAAAAGAAACGACCTCCAGGAAAAGAAGAAACAATCGCTATCGCCGCCCTGCGCGGCAAAAAGCCAAATCACCCGAAACACAATCCGCCGGTGTATGATAACGCCGGCTTTTTTTGCGCGCAGCACGCATGTTTTCTAAAACTTGCCTAAAGCCGCCCTTGTGCATGAGCCCCTCTTGACATTGAGTGCTATGCGGCGTGCTATATTTAGTTTGATTTCTTTGTACGGACTTGCGTCATTGCTGTTTTAGACATAAGCGCAGGGTGCCGTTTCGTATCTGCTTTTCGCAGTACGATAAAACTGCAGGCAATCCCATTTAGCCTGCAGGCAGATGGTGCATGCTGTCTGCAGAATGGAAGGATGTATGACAAAGTTTCGCAAATGGTTCTTTAAAACCTCTACCGCGAGACTGCTGACCACAGGATTTGGCACGGTCATTCTGATCGGGGCCATTCTTCTCTGGCTGCCGATCTCGCACAACCCCGGACACTCGATCAGTTTTCTCGACGCGCTTTTTGAGTCGACAAGCGCCGTGTGTGTAACGGGTCTGACGGTCGTTATTCCCGGCGTGACGTTCAATCTGTTTGGACGCATCGTTCTGGCAATACTCATTCAGATCGGCGGCATGGGTGTGGTTCTTCTAGGCATCATGCTCATTCGCATCGCCGGAGGAAAACTCGGTATGAAAACCCGCTCGCTTTTTGTCGCCGCGCAGAATCTGAGCGACTATTACGGACTGCAGAAGCTCGCCATGGTCATTTTGCGCATTACGTTCATTATCGAAGCGGTCGGCGCTCTAGTTCTATGGATTCCGCTGATCCGCTATTTCGATCCCCTCAAAGCGCTGGGCCATGCGATGTTCCTGTCCATCTCAGCGTTCAACAACGCGGGCTTCGATCTGTTTGTCGGAGGAGATTCGCTTATTCCGTATGCCGGTGATTTCTTCTTCATGATGGCGATATCCGCTCTTGTTATTCTTGGCGGTTTCGGCTTTCTGGCGATGATCGATCTGGCGAAGAACAAATGCAGATGGAACAAACTCTCTCTGACAACAAAAATCGTCTGTGTCATGACCATCTCGCTTCTTTTAGGCGGAACACTGCTGTTCAAACTGACAACCAGTCAGACCTGGCTGCAGGCATGGTTCCAGTCGGTCATCGCGCGAACCGCCGGTTTTGCCTCGTTTCCGCTCTCGTCGTTTTCGCAGGGAGCGCTTCTCATCTTCATGATTCTCATGTTTATCGGCGCATCGCCAAACTCCACCGGAGGCGGTATCAAAACGACTACCGCATTTGTGATCGGGCTGAAAGCCGTCAGTTCCGGCGCCCAGCATGATGAGGACAGCTGCTTCTATCGCAAAGTCCCCAATCTGGTTTTCACGCAGGCGTTCACGGTTCTGATCTATGGTATAGCGGTCGTCATGACGGCAACTGTTCTCGTCTGCATTGCGGAAAGCACGCTTCCTCTGGCGGATGTGCTTACCGAAGTGATCAGCGCGTTTGCGACAGTGGGAAGCAGCACCGGCATCACCGCAACGCTTTCGACATTCTCGCGTCTGGTGATCATCTGCGTGATGTTTATCGGCCGACTTGGTCCAATCACGATTGCCAACCTACTTGTTACCGGCAGTGCCAAAGAAGCCAAATTCACCGAAGAAAACGTGCTTATCGGATAGCCGATCGTTCATGTTTCCTTGCGTTTGAAGGAAAACGGAAATTTCAAAAACAATTCTTTTAAAGATACAGATATGCTTGGCATCGTCTTTGCGAACAGTACGCATTTCGATCGAGTGACGATTTTGTCATCGAGAAAATGCATGAATGCAAAACGGTGCAATCGTAAAATCGCATGCCGTAAAGCATGCGATGCGAAAGGGAAATACTATGTTTGGAAGACCAAATAAAATCGCTCAGGGAGCGTATGTCGTGATCGGACTAGGCCGTTTCGGATCGGCTGTTGCGCAGACACTGGTTGCCAACGGCGAGGAAGTCATTATCGTTGACCGTGATCCGGATCGCGTGCGCGAACTGCGCTATCTGACAGACTACGCATACGTCATCAACCACCTCGACCAGAAAGCGCTCGAAGAAATCGGTGTAGGCGACTGCGCCGCGGCAATTATTGCCATCGGCAGCCAGCTGGATGCCAATATTCTCGCGACGCTCTACTGCCTCAATCTGAATGTGCCCAAGGTCATCGCCAAAGCCAATTCCAAAGATCAGGGATGCATTCTGGAAAAAATCGGCGCGCAGGCGGTATA
The DNA here is from genome assembly GCA_948467695.1 of uncultured Allobaculum sp. Classification (GTDB taxonomy): domain Bacteria; phylum Bacillota_I; class Bacilli_A; order Erysipelotrichales; family Erysipelotrichaceae; genus Allobaculum. The sequence continues at coordinate 6,811 of CAOKFJ010000013.1, forward strand.
CCCCGAACACGAAATGGGCGAGCGTCTGGCCAACCAGCTCTCCAATAAACGCGTCATCGACTATTTCTCCGTGCAGGGAAATATCGATATCGCGCAGATTGTTGTGCCCCGTTCCTTTGTGGGCAGAAGACTGATGGATCTCGAACTGCGCCAGAAATACGGCATTTCCATCATCGCGATTCAGACACCGACCAGAACGATCGAAGAGATCGATCCGCAGTATGTTTTCAGCAAAGGAGACATCATCATCGTTATCGGCTCCAACGAAAACATTCATATCTTCGAACAGTCCATTGAAGTCTGATTTCTCTAGCCGGCTTCTTGTTTATCGTTCATGCAAAACGTTGAATCTTTAAAGCTCCACTTGCTTCGCCTGTTTATGCAGGATGAAGAAAGCGGAGCTTTCGTTTGTTTCTGATGGAAAAGCGGAGGGCGGCACAGCGAATGGAGAACCAGGAGCCGCAGAGCTGCCATCCGCTTTGCTTATCGGAGCAGCAAGCAGCTTGCATCGCATTTTATTCAAGAGCGCCCGGGCAGGAATTGAAGCCGATTGTCGTCAGTCCGGTGATCAACTATTCCAGATTATCGCCTGCGTAATCCCTGTATGCGTTTTCTAAAGTGATCGGTACGGTTTTCTACGTACTTTTTTTGATAGAATGATTTGAAGTCAACAGATGAGAAAGGGTGAATACCTATGGAAAAACAGCTGGTTCTTGTTACCGGCATGTCGGGCGCAGGAAAAACGTCCGCCATGAATGCTCTTGCCGATCTTGGCTACAACTGTATCGATAACTATCCCAAAGAACTGCTCAGCTCGCTTGAGCAGCTGATGGAGTCGGACGATCCGGCGTATGATCGCCTTGCGCTGACGGCTTCCTCGCAGGACTACGTGGATTTCATGAATTTTTTTGACGCGCTCAATCGTCCGCTTCAGGTGATTTTTGTGGACGCGAGCGATGAGGAGCTTCTGCTGCGCTATCGCTTTACGCGCCGCATGCATCCGCTTTTGATTAAAAACCAGGCTTCGACGCTCGAAGAGGCTATTGAGCTCGAACGCGATTCGTTTAAAAATCTCGAAGAGAATATGAAGGATACCCTTCATCTCGATACGACCAGACTCACGCCGCAGGCGCTGGTCAACACGCTCAAACCGTATTTCAAAAACCCGGCGCAGCCGGAGTTCGCGATAACGTTCCAGTCGTTTGGCTTCAAGCACGGCATGCCGATGGATGCCGATGAAGTCATCGACGTACGCTTCCTGCCTAATCCGTTCTATGAGCCTGAGCTCAAGGGACTGACGGGCAATGATGAAAAAGTCTACAACTATGTCATGCAGCGCGAAGAAACACGCGAGTTCAGCAGACGCCTCAAAAACTATCTGGATTTCGTGTTCGACGCCTACCGTTCGCAGAACAAAAACCACATGATCGTCGCAATCGGCTGCACGGGCGGTCAGCATCGTTCGGTCAGCATCTGCAACTGGCTCGAAGATCAGTACAAGGATGAATACAAAACGTATAAATTCCACCGCGATGCCGCAAAGGAGAGCGAAGCATGAAAAATGTAGTCGTGATCGGCGGAGGAACCGGTCTGTCCGCGATGATGAGCGGACTGAAGCATCTTGAAGACGTCAATCTGACTGCTGTAATCACAGTAGCGGATGACGGCGGATCCACCGGCCGCATTCGCGACACATACAACACTCCCGCGATGGGAGATATCCGTCATGTGCTCTGCGCGATGGCGGAAGAAGAGGACGATACGCTGTTTGGCGATCTGATGAACTTTCGCTTCAGCGGATCGCGCGACATCGGCGGTCATCAGCTTGGGAACCTGATTTTTCTTGCGCTGATGGATATCACCGGCTCGTTTATGGGCGCGGTGCAGGCCATCAGCAAAGTCCTCAAAGTGCGCGGAAACATTCTGCCCTCCACGCTCGACAACGCGATCCTTTACGCGCTGATGAAAGACGGCACGCTTGTGCGCGGCGAAAAGAATATCCCGAACACCGACAACTCGATTTCGCGCGTGTTCTATGAAGACGATATTCACGCCTATGACAAAGCCATCACTGCCATCGCGCAGGCGGATCTGATTGTCTATGGAATCGGTTCGCTGTATACATCGATTCTGCCCAATCTGATCATCAAAGACATCTGTCGGGCGATTGCCGACTGCCCTGCGCCTAAAGTCTATTTCTGCAACGCCATGACACAGCCTGGCGAAACCGACGGTTTCTCGGCGGAAGAGCATGTGCGCGCAATCGAAAAACATACGTATAAAAATTCGGTCGACCTGCTGGTCATCAACAAGGCGCCGATTCCCGAAGATATTCTTGCGCGCTACGCCCGCCAGTCGAGCTATCCCGTGACGCTTCAGGAAGAGGATCACACCTATAACATCCTTCGCGAAAATCTGTCCGTTGTGGACGACAACGGACGCATCCGACACGACAGCGAAGCGATTGCCCGCAGCGTGCAGACCATTCTCAACACGCTCGATAAGGAAAAAAGAAATGTCGTTTTCAAGTGAAGTCAAATCGGAAATGAGCAAGCTCGAGTTTGACAGTCCGCAGTCCCGTGCGATGCTTAGTGCGCTGTTTCTGTCGCGCGCATCGCTCAACTGGAACATCAGCGGTACATGGCTGTCGTTTCAGACCGAGAATGCCTCGATCGCCAAGCTCGTTTTCCGTTTGTTAAAAAATGAATATAAAGTCGATATTCAGCTTTCGTCCATTCGAAAGATGAATCTCAAGAAAAACAACATCTACCGTCTGACCATTCGCGAGCAGGCTTCCGAGATTCTGGAAAGTCTTGGCATTCTGCGCGAAGGGGGACTGTACAATGTGCCGCCCTATACGATGGTGCGTTCGGAGAAAAACGCGCGCGCTTTCCTGCAGGGACTTTTTCTTGCCGCCGGTTCCATCAACCATCCCAAGACCACCAACTACCATCTGGAAATGAACCTGCCATCGCAGGAACTCGCCGATCTGACGATCAAGCTGATGAACCGTTTTCACATTCCCGCCAAAATGACCAGACGCAAAGCGGGCTATGTGGTCTACACCAAAGCCGGCGACAAGATCGCTGATTTTCTGCGCCTGCTTGGCGCGAGCCAGTCGCTGTTTGAATTTGAGGGCATGCGCATTCAGCGCGACTACTTCAACCAGCTCACGCGACTGGACAACTGTGAAGTTGCCAACGAAATGAAAACCCAGAAAGCCGCCGGAGATCAGCTCGAATGGATCGCGCTGATTGAAGAGAGCGGTCAGCAGGTTTCCGAAAAAGTGCGTCATGTCATGGAAGCGCGAAAGCAGAATTCCGAAGCTTCAACGGTCGAACTATGCGCGATTGTTGAAGAGATGTATGGAGAAAGCATCTCCAAGTCGGGCATGAAGCACCGCATCGCCAAGATCAAGGAACTCGGCGTGGAACTGCAGAAGAAAAAAGAAGCGCAGAACACGCCAGAAGAGGAAGAGTCCGAAACGGAGAACGACTGATGAACACTCCGAAAGACACAATCAGCGCATCAGACACTGATTATCGAAAAAAACGCCTGGATGCTGCAGCCAGAAAAGCATTTTTTGCTGCGGGAGCCATGTTTCTTCTTGCGGGATGCTCGCAGAATATTTCGCTGACCAACCAGACTTTCGTTCTGGAACTTGGAACGGATGTGTATGCCAATCCCGCGCTCTATCTTGAACATCCCGAATCGGTAAAACTGGACCGCTTGAGCGTCGAACCCGATTCGCCGGGAATTACGCTAAGCGACAACCGGTTTGTCACGGTCGGACTCGATTATCTGACTGTAGGCGAATATGATTTTCATATTCGCGAAAAGAACGATACGGTGCCTTTTGTCATCAAAATCAAAGACACCAAAGCGCCTTCGCTCAAACGCGCGCCTGCAGAGATGACATTCACCTATGGACAGGACGTCAACTGGGACGAAGTCTATGGCGCAAGCGATCTTTCCGGTGTCTATTATGAAGCGCCTTCGGATCTGACAATGAATACCGAAGAGCGCGATGTAACGATTAAAATACGCGACCGCTTCGGCAACGCGATCATGCAGCCTCTGCACGTCAAAGTTCAGTAGACGCATGGTTTGCTGCGCGGTGGTATGCGGTATACAGAACATTCAGAAATTGAGGTGACAGGATGAAAAAAGCGGACAAGATTCTCATTGTATTTCTGCTTGCGGCATCTGTCCTGCTTCTCCTGCCGCTTTTTGGCCGTACAGAACAGGGACAGTACGCGATCGTTCGCGTGCGCAATGAAGAAAAAATGCGCCTTCCGCTCAATCAGGATGGCGAGTACACCGTCCAGGGTACGCTTGGCGATGTGCATATTGTCGTCAACGACGGAAAAGCGGCAGTCACGCAGGAGAATTCGCCGCACCACTACTGCTCCAAGCAGGGATATGTGGACAGTCCGGCAGTGCCGATTGTCTGTCTGCCCAACGAAACGGTAGTGACCATTGAGGGCGGTTCGAGTCTGGAGGATACGGTGATTCAATGACAAAAGGCATTCATAAAATTACAGCGCTCTCCCTGCTCGTTGCCGCCGGCATTCTGATGCAGATTGTCGAGTCGTTTTTCCCGATCGTCATGGTCATTCCCGGCTATAAAATCGGTCTCGCCAATATCGCCGGTCTGTATGCGCTCTATGCATGGGGACCGAAGGAAATGACAGTCGTCACGGGTCTTCGCGTGTTTATCGCCGCGCTGGCGACAGGTACGCTTTTTTCCGTCAGCTTTATATTGTCGCTGACCGGATGCACGCTTTCCATCATTACCATGACGCTTGCCAAACGCTGCGGATGGTTTTCCATTTACGGAGTAAGCACCGCCGGCGCGGCAAGCCATACACTTGGACAGATCATCGCGATCTGTTTTATCTACCAGCAGTTTTTCATGGGGCTGTTTCTGCCTGCGCTCACGGCGCTTTCCGTGGTATCGGGGCTTTGCATCGCCTGGCTTACCGCAAAACTGCTTCGCCGCTTAAGCCCTAAAACAAAACTTGCCTGAACCGGCTTGTGCGCAAAATCAGCATGAGTGTTCAGATGGACACAACGCTGAGTCTTCATAGCATTTACGTTTCAAATGGAACAGACTGAATTGAACGAAGAATAGATAGGAAGAATAGACAGGAGGAAATGACAATGGAAGATTTCTACGATGAGCTTTGCCGGGTCGAAGCGAAAATGCAGGATGAAGTGACGTCGTATTCTCCTTCGAGGGTTCGTTTCTTCCGCATCGTTTCAAAGATCCCGGCTTCGCAGATCAACACCAGCCTCGCTTTGAAGGTGCTTTCCATCGCCAGACAGGTCGAACTCGATTCCATGCATCCCGATGAGGCGAATCTTGAAGCGCTCGATGCATGGATGGCAGCGCTGCTTCAGGCCAACAAAGGCGGTCTGGAGCGTCTGATGTTTGTGGACCTTGAACCCGAAGAACCGCTCGCGTCCGATCTCAAAAACCTCAAGGCTTCCGACGCGGCGTACATTCGTACTCTGCATGCCAACCGCATGAAATGGACGATTCTGTTTACGCTTCTTTGCATCACCGTTTTCGCGGTGGTGGTTATGATCCTGGACAGACCGTTTAAATCCGCGCTGATCTGGACGATCGTGTTTATGACGATTGGATTATGGATCATTCTCTATCCCGGAAGGCTCCGTCTTCATGAACGATATCTTCGCCGCATGCGCCATCAGGCGAAAAATGATATCGACCAGTTTCTCAACCGCATCCCGCTGCGCCGAATCACCTACCGCCCCGGATCGCTTTTCGATTTTCTGCTTCTGCAAATGCAGCGCCCGGGAAAAAGAAAAAGAATCAAAGAAAAAGAACAAGCCAAAGCACTCGCTAAACAGAAAGCCAGAGAAGAGCATGCCAGGGATGTCATGTCCCGCCAGCATGGCGATGGACAGGATGCTTTGCGCATGGATGATTTTGCCAGACTTCGCACCGGCAGCCTGGAGGTCGGGCATAAGGCTTCAAAGCGAACACCTGAAAAAGATTCTCAGCCTCTAGGCGATGACGAAATTCTCGAATCAGCAGCCGCGCTTCTTGCCAGTGCGCAAAGCACAGCTCCCGCCAAACCAACGGTCATCCGCTCGCTTGAGAACATGCATCTTGACGATATTGTGATGGATGACGATCTATTCAGTGATGCTGGATACAATTCGAATGAGCCTGCACCTCTCATGCAGACGGCCGCAGTGGCTCAGACGGCGAATGGATCATCCAGAAATACGGGCGATTCGGCTGAAGAAAGCAGTACGCCAATGGTATCCCAAAGCGCGATGCAGTCCTCAAAAACAGCCCGGCGTCCATCGCATCGCAAAGCCGCACCAGGAAGAAAGACGGATACAAAATAGCGCTTATATCAAAGCGCATTGCGCAGAACACTGCGCATGGATTAAATGACGATTTCAATCAGCTCCTGCAGCTCTGCGCATCCACAGCGCACTGCAGGAGCTTTTTCATATACGCAAACGATGGCACCAGGTTCTTTGTAAAGAGTCTTCACGCGCGCAGGCACGCAATGCGTAACGCGAGTTCATGAAACGCATTAGGAAATGCACACGAGCATGGAGAGAAAAGCGAAACCGCATACAGGTCTATGCCTAAAGCAAGAGCGTGATTTAGAACAGAGCAAAAAAAGGGGAGAGCGGACAATCTTGTTCAATAAATTAGTAAATTCACAAATTCACGAAACTTTGTTATCATATACGCGGTGATACTCATGAAAAATGCAAACTCTGTTCCTAAAGCGACGCTGCAAAGATATCCAGTCTATTTAAAAGCTTTGCGCAAACTCCAGAAAAACGGGGTTTCGAAAATCATGTCGCGCGAGCTGAGCAATTTCGTCGACATTGAACCGACAACAATTCGCCGTGACTTTTCCTTTCTTGGAAACCTTGGCAAGCAGGGATACGGCTATGATGTCGATCGGCTGATTGAGATTTTCAACTCCGAACTCGGCGTCGATTTTGACGAAAAAATCATTCTTGTCGGAGCGGGCAACCTTGGCCGCGCTTTGATGAACTACAACAAGTGGGACTATGTTGTCGGCGAGGTCACATGCGCTTTCGATACCGATCCTGCCAAAGTGGGCAATGTATTCGGCATCGATGTCTATCCGCTTGATGAACTGGAAACTCGTATGCCCAAAGGCTGCCGCATCGCCATTCTGACGATCTCCGAAGATGTGCAGAATACGGTCGATCGTCTGATTGCCAACGGCATCATCGGCATCGTCGACTTTACGCATCAGCACTTTCAGGTGCCGCATCATGTCGTTGTGAAAGCGGTCGATGTTGTTTCCTCGATTCAGGAACTCGTTTTTACCACCAATTCCATGGATACCGGTACAAACAGAACCGACCAGTAGAGCGTGGAGAAAACTATTTAGCGAAGAATACTCAGGGAATGCCGATGCATTCCCTTATTTTTTTGCAAAACGTTTCGGAATGGACATTGCGCTGCGTGAATGGACATGGACATGAGAATCGTACTTTTTTTGATCAAGTGCTCTTCGTCTTTAGAGAAAATGCGATAGATAAAGCATGAACATTCAAAGCGCAAAGAGGGACTCTGTTGTTACGGGTAAAGTTTAGATGTACAAAACGGATAAACCTGAATGTACAAAAAA
>CAOKFJ010000014.1 GCA_948467695.1 uncultured Allobaculum sp.
GTGTTGTCGAGCGTCATCTGTCCAACCAGCCGCAGTCCGCTGTCTCCACATCCGTTTTTGTCAACGGGCCTCTGCGTGTGGACTATGCGTCCAATTCCGTTTCTCTTGACGGCAAGGAACTGCATTTGACACCGATCGAATTCAAACTGCTGACGCTGCTTTCCAAAAACGTTGGACGCGTGCTGACACACAACTACATCACCCAGCAGATCTGGGGAACCAATATGGATAACGACATCGCTTCCCTTCGCGTTTTCATGGCGACACTTCGCAAAAAACTCGAATCGAAAAAAGGAGCGCCTCAGTTTATCCAGACGCATATCGGTGTCGGCTACCGCATGCTTAAAGTCGACTAGATGACACGCGTTCAACATTCAAATTCGAATCAAAACTGAAAAGCCGCCCAACCGGGCGGCTTTTGTACGCGATGCTGTTATGCCTGAAATCTTCTTCTACGCGTTTTCGTCCGTGCAGAAGATTTCCAGAAACTCTGCGGCTTTCTTGGCAGAAGACGCCGCAAAGCTGGTGAATTCGACGGGATTGTCGTCGTGCACGACAACATCGCTCAGGGTGCGGATCACCAGGAAAGGAAGCTTGAAGCGTGTCGCTACCTGCGCGATCGCGCCGCCTTCCATCTCGCTGCATGCGCAGTCTTCAAAGCGCGACATCAGACGCGCATAGTCATCTTCATGCGCCATGAACAGATCCTGCGTAGCGACTACGCCTGTCGAGTAGCGAAGCCCCGCTTTTTCTGCCGCTTTCTTGGCGCGTTCAATCATCGATGCATCTGCTTCAAAGCGAAGACCAAGTCCCTCGGGACCATCGATGAAGGATGTATCAAAGTCAGCCTGAATGGCTGCGCTTGAGAGCACCAGATCGCCGACTTCCTGCTCCTGCTTCAGTCCGCCGGCAACACCGATCGAAATCAGAGCGTCGGGGTCAAAGCGCTCGCAGACAAGCGTGGAAGCGACAGCCGCATTGACTTTGCCCACACCGGCAAGAACGACAACAACCTCTTCATCGGCAAGACGTCCTTTGTAGAAAGTCGATCCGGCTTCACTGGACACTTCGACATTTGTCATGCGCGCAGTAATGGTTTCCTGTTCAACAGGCATCGCGGCAATAAGTGCGATCATGTAATTTCTCCTTTCGATCCTTTCGGATCTTTCCCCTGCATAAAGACGGCAGGGATGCTGTATGCATTCTATTCAAAGACAGCGGGCAGCCACATGGCTTTGCCCGCTGTTTGAGGATACGCAATGCAAATCCTTTTTGTTTTATACCGCTCTGGCGGCGATAAAGTACTTCTCGCAGTCGTCCAGAGGTGCCTCGCCAAAATCACCGCTGATGGACAGCAGTTCAAAACCGGCTTTTCCAAGCGCTTCAATCAGCTGTTCGGGATCAAATACCGTCTGCACATGGTGTTCTTCCACCGTGCGCTCATCGAAGTAGAACGCAAAATCCTGATAGATTTTCCCTTCTTCGGCGCTGATGATCCACTGCACCTGCGTGCCGTCGTCGAACGTGCCCGCTTCCGTGTAGTCGTCTTCAAATTCATCCAGACGGCAAAGCGAGTGGCTGTCAAAAAGGAACAGTCCGCCCTCTTTGAGGTGGCTGCGCACTTCGGCAAAGAACGCTTTGACTTCATCCATGCCATCAAGATAGTTGAACGAATCGCAGAAGCAGCCGATCGCATCATACTGTCCAAACGCGTGCAGATCGCGCATATCGCCCTGCACGAAGACGATGTCCCTGGCGCCTTCTTTGGCCTTGGCGGCATCAATCATATTCTGCGAAAGATCGAGCGCGGTTACGGTGTGATTAGCCGCAAGGCGTTCGGTGATTTCGCCGCTGCCGCAGGCGAGTTCGAAAAAGTCGCTGCCGGGATTGAAGGATTCAATCCAGTCCACCCAGCTTTGCGAAGCTTCCTCGTCCTTGACAAGCGCATCATAGTAGCGCCCGAGCGTTTCGTAAATCGCCATCGCTCACACCTATTCGTAGAATGTGACCGGGCACTCTTCGTACAGACGGTCAAGCGAGTAGAGCTGGCGTTCTTCACCTGCGAAAAGGTGAACGACAACATCCTTGAGGTCGACAAGAATCCATTTGGATTCGCTGGTGCCTTCCACTTTGAAATCGCCTGCATAGCCGGCTTCAAAAAGGCGGTCTTTGATATTCTGCGCAAGCGCGTAGTTCTGCTTGAGGTTGCCCGCGGACGCAACGATCATCGCGTCCATGAACGGTGTCATTGTGGTGGTGTCGTAGACTTCAATATCAAAGCCTTTCTTTTCGCTGATGGCTTTGACAACAAGTTCAGTAAGTTCAGATACTTCCATGGTTATTTCTCCTTTTCCTGTCTTTCTTTTTCCAGGTAGGCGCGGTTTTCCGCTTTGACAAGCAGGAAACCGTTATACAGATCATTCATGCAGGCTTCAATCAGCGCGCTCGAATCATACCCGCGAAGCGGGTCGAGCTTGTCGCTGATAAAGACGATCATCGCGTAGGGATCGTAGCTTGTGCCTTTGACATGAGTGGAAATCGCGTTTTTGATAATCGGATCGTATACGCCGTATACACGTGTAACGATCTCGCTTCCCGCATACCCGTGCCATATTGCCGGGTGTTCTTTGAGCGCCTGCGGCGGGAACGCGGCAGCAACCCATTTCGCCTGTTCTTCCTTGGGAAGATCTTTGGCGATGTCATGAAAAATGCCGGTCAGCCACGCTTTGTGCTCATCAAGATGATGCGCTTTGGCAAGCTCTCTGCACAGTCTTGCCACGCTGCAGGAATGCGCGAAGCGGTGATCGCTCATCTGCGGCTTGATCCACGCGGGCAAGTAGAGTTCATGTTCAAGCGTGTACTGGCGTACGGATTCGGGCATCAGATTGAGTTTCATGCCCGAGCGGATTTCCGAAGAGGAAACATCGACCGGCTGCATGGGAAGGTAGACCATGCCCTCTCGAACGTCCAGTTCATCGAGCGCATCGTTGCGATCGGCTACAGCGAAACGCGCCAGTTCAAGCAGTCGTTTGGGATTTTTCCAGCGGTCGAACTGCTTGGCCTGATCAGCGCCGATCAGCCATGTAAACTCGATATCCGGAAACTGACTGGTCAGTGTTTCGAGTGTATCGATCGTGAAGCTTTCCCCGTTGCGCTTGAGTTCGACATCGCATATGCGAAAGCGGGGATGATCGCGGCAGACGAGCCGCAGCATGTTGAGACGATGTGCTCCGTTGGTTAAAACGCGTTCTTTGAGCGGCGCTTTTCTGGCGGGAATAAGCCAGACTTCATCAACGCCGAGCTGATCGATCGCCGCCTGTCCCATGGCGATGTGCCCGTTGTGTACCGGGTCGAACGATCCGCCAAGCAGAGCGACTTTTTTCATTGGAGAATCCCCGTCTTTTTGTCGGGATTCCTGCGGTAGAGCGTGAATGTGCGGCCGATAATCTGGATGATTTCGCTGCCGGTCGCAGAAGCGCATTCGATAGCGGCTTCGCGCACAGTGATGGATGTGGTCTTCTGCATAGTCACTTTAACCAGTTCATGCGCTTCGAGATCGTTGTCGAGCGTTTCGAACAGCTGAACGGAAAGGTTGCCTTTGCCGATCTGAACCATGCTGGGCAGATTCATCGCCATTGCTCTGAGTTTCTTTTTATTTTGAGAAGTTAACATTTATATCATTGCCTTTCGGAAAGTTACTTGAATGCCTTTATGGGCATATACATTGATTGCCGAGATATCGCCCGAGACGCAGAACCAGCCAAGTCCCTGGATGACGACATCCATTTTTTCGCCGGCTTTCAGGCGCGGCGCGTGCCATACAGCCATCGTGTCCATCGACGTATCGAGCGCAGGCGAAAGCATTTCACCCAGATGCTCGTTCCACAGGCGGTCGGCATCCGCCATTTTGCCGCGGTGTATGGGAAGGTTGAGCGAGAAGTAGCCGACAATGCTCGCTTTTTTGGAGCAGACGACATCCATTCGCGCAAGTCCGCCTGCCGCGAAGGACTGATCTTCAAAGATCTGGCAGATGTACGGTTTTACGGGTTTGACAGGGATGACTGTTTTGAGTTCGGGGGCGGGCAGCCAGCTGAGCACCGACTTGGGATTTTCCAGACCCGGTGTGTCGTAAAGCGTTCTGCCTCTCCACTCGCGGGCGATCACATCAAGCGTTGTGCCGGGGTTTCGCGAAATCGTCAGTTCCGAACTGCCAAGCAGCCGGTTGACGAGCGTTGATTTTCCGGAGTTCGCCATGCCCATGAAGATGACATTTCTGTTCGAGCCGAGTTCATCGGCGATTTCTTCGATCTGGTCGAGAATTTCACGGCTCTTGTCGGACTCTTTGGTCATGTATCCGGCGACGAGAATATCCTGCACGCGAATATCTTCTTCACGCAGGCGTCTTTCCACGTAGCGCTTGATTTTCGCATCGGTGAGCGTCTGGGGAAGCACATCGCGCTTGGTCAGAATCATGACGATTTTTTTGCCCGGAATGCGCTTGTTCAGACGGCTGACAATGTTGCTTTCCAGATTGAACAGATCAACCGTCCAGAACACAATGCCGTCGAGCTCGTTGATTTTAGCAAGCGTCTGTTCGACCGCGATGCCCTGCTGCATGTTGATCGTCACATCGCCATAATGGCGCAGTTTGAAGCATCGCTGGCAATAGTCGGCATCGAGCGAGGGCACATAGCCCAGTCCTTTCGGATCATCGTTCTGCAGCTTTACTCCGCAGCCTTTACAAAATTCGGACATAACCGTCCCTCCGATCAATTTTCCCCTGGCGTTCATAGCGCGTATAGACAATATTTTCCATAAAGCGCATGACCGCTGTGTCTTTTCGTTCTTCTTTCGATACTTTGCCGCACAGAATCGTATGGACGCCCGCGAGCTTTCCGCCGAGCATGTCGGTGAACAGCTGATCGCCAAGAGCAGCCGCCTGATGCGGTTTGAGTTTTCTATACGCCAGATAGCGTCGCAGCGCAAAGGGGAGAGGTTTGAGACAGAACGTCAGCATTTTGACGTCCGGTCGGTTGCGCAGCACGCGATCGGCGTGTTTTTTCGTGTTGTTTGTCAGCAGTACCGGCTCGATGCCTTCGCTTTTGACGCGGATCAGAAACGACGCGGCTCTCTTGGAGCAGGCTGTGTCGCCATAGGCGGAAATGGTATTGTCAATGTCCACAAACAGGACCTTGATTCCCTTTTTCTTGAGCGCCTTCAGATCCACATCGTCAAAGGATCGAACGGACTGTTCAGGTAGTAGAAGCGTCATAGTATATTTCGTGTTTTTCTCATTGTATAGGGCTTTTTGAGGGCTTGTCAAAACAGTCCATCAGCGCTATCGCACAGCGCAGGCCATCAAGCGCCGAGGTCATGATGCCCCCCGAATAGCCTGCGCCCTCGCCGCACGGATACACACCGTAAAGCGAAGACATGAGAGACTGCTTGTCGCGCTCAAGACGCACCGCGCTGCTTGAACGGGTTTCCAGTCCAGTCATCAGCGCACCATCCAGGAAGCCCGGAATCTTCGCTTCAAACTGCACCAGCGCTTCTTTCAAAGACTTTGCGATCGGCGCGGGCAGAAGCGTATTGAAATCGGCAAACACGGTGCCTAGCGGATAGGTCGGCTTCACCTCTTCGAAGTGATCGGACACTTTTCCCTCGACAAAATCCGAAGCGAGCTGAACGGGCGCTTTAAAGCTTTTTGAAAGGTTCCAGGCGTCGTGTTCGAGCTTTTCCTGGTAATCAAGGCCCGCAAAAAGCCGGTCGCCGGTATCGGTGCCGTCGACCTGCACAAGCAGCGCCGCGTTGGCGTTTTCGCCGTTGCGGGCATGGTAGCTCATGCCGTTGACCACAACCGTCTCGGGCTGGCTGCTTGCCGCAATGACATAGCCCCCGGGGCACATGCAGAAGCTGTAGACACCTTTGCCCGTCGAGGCGGATGCCGTGACCTGATAGCGCGCGGGGATAAGCGCTGGATCATGCGCGTGGTCTTTGAGCATGGCTTTGTTGATGAAAGTCTGTTTATGCTCGATGCGCACGCCGATCGCGAACGGCTTGTTTTCCATATGCATGCCGCGGCGATTGAGCATGCGAATCGTATCGCCTGCAGAATGGCCCATTGCGGCAATCAGCGCCTGCGCCGGAATGCGGTAGCGGTATGTACCCGTTCCTTCATGCGTATCATGCGCGGTGACTTCAATGGCGGACAGTTTTTCCTCTTCCATAATCACGTCGTCAAGATGTGTATGAAACAGGAATGTTCCGCCCTGCGATTCAATGTACTGACGCGCGTTTTTGAGAATGCGCACAAAACCGTCGGTGCCGACGTGGGGATGCTGTTCATAGAGGATGTCCTTTTCGGCGCCGAAACGGACGAGATCATCAAAAATTTTTCGTGTGCGCAGATCTTTGGAGCGCGTTGTGAGCTTGCCGTCGGAAAACGCGCCGGCGCCGCCCATGCCGAACTGCACATTGCTTTCAGGATCGAGTCTGCCTTCTTTCCAGAAGCGGTCGACATCGATCTGTCTTTCTTCAATTGCCGCGCCTCTCTCGAGAATAATCGGCTTGTAGCCGTATTCGGCAAGCAGCAGCGCCGCAAACAGTCCCGCCGGACCAAAACCGGCGACAATGGGACGGTCCGCAAGCGAGATAGTCCCGGTTGGTTCATAGCGGAAGGTTTCATCGGGCGCGATGGAGACATCGCGGTGTTTGAGATATTTTTTCGGGTTGCGGACTTCCGCATCGATCACAAAGGAAAAAAGGACCTTCTGTCCTCTGGCGTCCACGCTCTTGCGATGCACTGACCAGCTTAGAAGATCCTTTCTTGGCATATTCAGTTTTTTCAGCAGTCTGGTTTCAATCTCTTTGGGATCGCCGCATTTGACTTGATGGATTCTAATCATATTTACATTAACCAGCGCAGCCACGTAAACTTACGGCTCTCGCGAATGACAAGCGTTGCGAACACCTGCGAAAAAGCAAGCGTCGCAAGATAAACCGTCAGATGCGCATTGGGGAGAAGCAGAAGCAGAAGACGCGCAAACAGAATGTGGCTGACATAAATCAGAGTGGACTCCTGCCTCAGCGATCTGTAGACCGGCTTGTCGGGAATGCGCACGGACAGAAGCATATGCATCAGAAAGTACATCGCCGGTACAAGCGAGAGGTACATGCAGCTCAGATCCGTAAGCACGCCGATCCAGGCGTACAGCGTCACTTCCAGTATCAGACACATAAAGGAGATCGCAAAGCCGATCGCACTGTTTCTTAAGTTGACGCGGCGAAGTTTTGCCGCCCCCAGTCCAATGAGGATAAATGCCGGAGCGAAGAAGAAACCGTCTCTCACCGTTCCAAGCATTTTGATCAGAAAGCCGTAGATTACGGAAATGACCGGAAGGCCTTCCCACATCGGCGCGAAAATGTTCACCATCCACCCGAACAGATACAGACCGCCGCAGACCATCGCGGCAAACGTCAGACCTCGTCGTGTGTAGAGGACATAGACAATCACGATGCCAAGCATCAGCGCCGGCAGAAACCACAGATGATAATACGATCCGTTCAAAAAGAAATCGCGTATGTAGCCGAGAAGTCCGCTGAAACTGAAGCCGACTTCGGCGTAGTTCCATATGGTGTAGGGCAGGTAAATGACGCTCCAGGCAAGATAGAGAATGCCCAGACGCTTGAGGGTGTGCTTGAGCGCTTCTTCGTTTTCCGCTTCATGACCGTACGCGCGGTTGATCTTCGAAAACAGGAAAAAACTGCTGCACACGAAGAACATCGGCACCGCCAGACGGCATATGGTGGAAATAAAGAAGAGGTTGAACGAAGGCGAAAGGTCCGCAAACGGGAACGTGTGAATGGCGACGACGAGCAGTGCGCCCACATACTTGGCAATGTCGACCGCCGGGTACTGGCGTAAGCCTTTCAAAATCTGCATCTCCTTTCTTTCAGGTATTTGAAGTATTCATTTGTTCATAGTTTCACTGGTTTTCTGACTCGTTTTCAGATATGCGCGCAGCAGGACAGGCGCCGTTTAAAAAACAGGCGAACGCGTTTTTCACGAAAAATCCGCGCGGCTGCCGAAGCGTTTTTTCAAAAAGAGTCAAACCGTCTCAAGTGTATCAGAAAGAGCGCAATATCGAAAACAGCCGCCGCTGTGCGAGGGTTCGAAATGCAGATGAATTCGATCCCGTCAAAGCGGCGGCTGATTGTGTATGCAGAAAAGCTATTTTGTGTCCGCCTGCCGAAGCGATGCGTCGCGCAGATAGACGTGCTGAACACGGCGGGTAAACGCCGAGAGTGTTTCGTTGTTGATGGTGCCGGAAGCGCGGCTGATCGCGTCCACTTTAAGCAGATTGTCTTTGTCTTTTCCGACCAGAACCGCAACATCGCCTTCCTCGATATCCGGATAATCAGTAATATCAGCCATGCACTGGTCCATGCAGATATTGCCGACAAGCGGTACACGGTGTCCGCGGATCGAGACTTCCACAAACTTGTTCGAGCAGGCGCGAGAGAAACCGTCCGCATAGCCGATCGCAAGCGAAGCGATGCGTCGGGGACCTTGCGCCTTGTAGTGGCGTCCATAGGATACCGTCGCCTGATCGGGGATGGTTTTGACAAGCGAGACTTTCGTTTTCAGCGAAAGAATCGGGATGAAATCCGGCTGCGAAGCGATGGGAATGGAATCGTCGCTGGTCACGCCCATGTAGAGCAGACCGGGGCGGCAGTAGTCGTATCCGGCATTGCCGTAGTTGAGAATGCCATAGGAATTCTGAATATGGCATTCTCCGGGATTGTATCCGTCCTCTTTCAGACGAGCGGTCAGTTCGTTGAAGAGTTTCATCTGGCTGCGGGTAAATTCGCGGCTTTCAAAGCCGAGATCATCGCTTACAGGAAAATGCGAGAACATGCCTTCGATCTGCAGACCGGGCAGTTCGAACACATCGCAGAACTCCTGATAGTGACGCGCGCCTTCTTCGTACAGAATACCCGTGCGGTTCATGCCGGTATCCGCCTTGACATGCACACGCGCTTTCGCGTTTTTCATCATGGCGTACTCAGAAAGTTTCGTCGCGTATTCAAGCGAGAGCGCCGACTGAATCAGATCAAAGGCGAGCAGGTCGCCAAAACGTACAGTCGGCGTATAGCCGAGAATCAGAATGCGGTCTTCAATGCCGGCGTTGCGCAGTTCGATGGCTTCATCGATGCAGGCGACGGCGAAAAACGATACACCGCACTTCTGCAGCTCTTTTGCGCACTGCACAGCGCCATGACCATAGGCATCGGCTTTGACAATACCGATAATCTTCGTCGGACCGGACAGCTTGCGCACTTCCTCCACGTTGTGCGGGATGGCATCGAGCTGGATTTCCACCCACGTGCGCAAAGGCGCGATGGCTTCGTAGTACGCTTTGCGGTCCGCAACATCAATTTCAGGTTCCACCGGCGCAAACGGGATCGTTTTGCCGTTTGGATTCATTTCATTCATTTCGTATTACACCCGGCGTTCTTTTTCCATCGCGAGATCAACAAATTCGTCGATCACCGGGGGAAAAGAGCGGCCCCCATGAGCCCACATAGTCGGGGAGCGGGGGGTTTAGGTAAAACCGGGGATCGTGTTTAATTCATTGAGAAGCACATGTCCTTCGGTATCGATGAACATATCGACACGGGCCATATCGCGGCAGCACAGTGTGCGGAAGACTTTTTTGGCAAGATCTTTGGCTTCCTGCGCTTTGGATGCGGAGATGCGCGCCGGGCAGTAAATTGCCGACTCCTGCATGGCGTACTTGCCGGCGAAGTCGAAGACTTTTCCGGCGATTTCGATTTCATCGATTTCTCCGGTTACGACTTCCTCATCGCCCATGACAGCGCAGCCGATTTCAAAGCCGTCGATTGCGTGTTCGACAAGAATCTTTCCGCGTCCATCGTATTTGAAGGCGTTGTCGCATGCTTCATTGTAGGCTTCCGGGCTGTCGACAAAAGCGACACCATAGGAGCTTCCTGCGTTGCAGGGTTTGATGATCCAGGGCAGTTCAACCTGTTCTTTGACTTCATCAAATGTCGGACGTTGGTC
Organism: uncultured Allobaculum sp.; assembly: GCA_948467695.1. Lineage (GTDB taxonomy): Bacteria > Bacillota_I > Bacilli_A > Erysipelotrichales > Erysipelotrichaceae > Allobaculum. The sequence continues at coordinate 10,085 of CAOKFJ010000014.1, forward strand.
GCGCTCGTTGATGCAGATGTACTGCGCTGTGGGAATCTGGGCGAGATCGCACAGGCGGTGCATGACTTCCTTGTCCATGCAGATGGCGGATCCGAGAATATCGCATCCGGCGCAGGGCAGGTCGAGCATCTGAAGCAGACCTTCAATTGCGCCGTCTTCGCCGTTCTTGCCATGCAGAATCGGGAATACGCAGTCGAGTTCGAATGTCTCGCTGTTTTTCAGATCGTAGATGCCTTTGCGCACCCATGCAGCCGGTACAGACTCGGCGATCCATTCATCATGTTCGATGCAGGATGCATCGCCCAGGCAGCGGTAGAAACCGCCGTCCTTGGAAATACCGATAAACACGGGTTCGTAGCGTTCGGGGTTGAGCGAGCGGATAAAGGATGCGGCGGAATGCAGGGAAACAGAATACTCGCTGCTCTGTCCGCCGAAAATAATGCCAAGTCGAATCTTTTTCATAGCTTCTCCTTCCAGACACGCGCGGACAACTTCATCCATTTTCATTGCCCGGCTGCCTTTGATCAGAATCGCCGCGTCAACTTCGGCAAGCTTGCGCACGGTGTTGATCAATTCTTCCTTGTTTTCAAAATGTTTGGTTTCGCCTTTGAAGGCGCTGCTGGTGTGAACCGAAAGCGGTCCGTATGTATAGAGGCGATCGACGCCAAGCTCGTCTGCCAGACGTCCGATCGATGCATGCAGTTCGTTTTCTTCGGGACCGAGATCAAGCATGTCGCCAAGGACTGCCACGTGTACGGACGCGGGGATCTCCATCAGCGCATGAAGAGCGCTTGAGGCGGCTTCCGGATTGGATTTATACGTATCGTCATAGATGCACGCGCGCGAGAACTTGAGGATCTGTCCGCGCATCGGCGTCAGTTCGGTGCGTTCAAGCGCGTCATGCCAGAAATGCTCAGGCACACCCGCTGCGCGCGCGGCAAGAAGAGCTGCGGTCGCGTTGTCCGCCTGCACATCCGCTGCGGCATGCACTACGAACGGTGTCTTTGAAAGCGCGTCGACTTCAAAGGACAGTCCATGGCGCGTCAGCTTGAGATCATGCGGGGCATACTCTGTACCGGCGCCATAGGGAATCACCTGCCATGTGGACTGCAGGCGCTGTTCCTTGATGACTGTTTTCATTTCTTCTGAAGCGGTGTTGTAGATGAACGTGCCAAACGGCTTGAGCGAGGTCAGGATTTCACATTTGGCTCTGGCGATGTTTTCCTTCGAACCGAGGTTTTCCATATGCGCTGATCCGATCGACGTGATGATCGCGCAGTCAAGAGGCGCGATCGAGCACAGATAGGCGATCTCGCCTTTGTTTTCCATGCCCATCTCGAGGATAAGCGCTTCGGTGTCTGCCGGCATTTCGAAAATGGTCAGCGGCAGACCGATCTCGCTGTTGCGGTTGCCCTGTGTTTTCCATGTCTTCTTGATGGACGACATCAGACAGGCGCAGAAGTCTTTGGTCGATGTCTTGCCGTTGCTGCCGGTCACGCCGATCGTATAGGGCGATACCGTTTCGAGCCACGCTTTGGCAAGCACGCCAAGCGCTTTGATCACGTCGTCGACAATGATCAGCGGAAGATCATCGGGCATCTGTTCGTGGTCGCTTTGCCACAGCATGCCGCTCGCGCCGTTTTCCTTTACGTTTGCGGCAAACGAATGACCGTCGACTCTTGCGCCGACAACGGGCGCAAACAGCATTCCATCTTTGATTTTTCGGGAGTCCGTCTCCACACCGGAGAAGGAAATCTCGCCGTCTGTATTGCATAAACGGCCGCCGCAAAGCAAGGCAGCCTGGGAGAAAGTCATATTTATCATAGGTAAAATCCTCGTCTGAAATTATAGCAATCCTCAACCATTCCGGCAAAAATACGACCAATCATCCTTTAGGAAACGGCTTTCCTTCAATATAGAGAGGAATTCCGTCTCTTTTTCGCCATGATTCGCGCAAAATCGCAAGAGGAGAATCCGGGTTCTGTCTTTCTATATTTTACCTGCATTCACCGCATCGATCCCTGTCCGCTCATACAGCAGCCATTGCGCTTTACTTCAGGTTTATCCTGAATCCTTCAAAAGAATGCGCGTTGGACATCCGCTCATGCCATGCGCTGTCGAACAAACCGCTCTGCGTGCCTCTCGTGCATGTCTGAATGTCCACAAAGCATTCGTCTTCCGATCACTGCACGGTTATCCGCATGCTCAGGCAGCCTGCCGCACGCGCGCAATCAGGAAAAAGCCTCCGAATATAAGAAGGGATTTTTCGAAAAATTCACCGATGTTTTCGTAAAAATTAAGATGTAAGGGCGTTCAAACTGTACGCTTTTCGATCATTTCTGCTTTTTCAGCCTGAATTGGACTGCTTTCGATAAATTCTATATCCCATTTTTCCCGCTAAAATTTGGTAAAAAACGGTACTCATCTCCCACTTGGCGCGTAAAAACGGGTAAATCCGCCATTTTAAAGCCCATTGCGCTTATGTTTGGGATTCCGTCTGTTTGTCAATGTGCTACAATTTTATCGGCAGAGCTGTACAGCAGTTCTGTCCCGTATCGAATATCAGCGATATTCATACAGTTTATCCCCTTAATTGAAGAGTCAGGCTTCCCCTTGGCCTGACTTTTCACTATTTTGGGCGCCTCCATGCCCCCTAAAAAAGGAAACGCATGGCGCGCCCATCGTATAACAAAACGCCTCTTCCAGTGAAAGAGGCGCTGTTTGCTGGAAGCATTTCCGGCAGGAAAGGATATGTGAATATGGATTGCCTGTTCTGTAAAATCGCCGGCGGCGAAATCCCGTCGACAACCATCTATGAAGATGACGATGTACGCGTCATTCTCGACATCAGCCCCGCCGCACATGGCCATGCTCTGATTCTTCCCAAGAAGCACGCCGCTTCCCTGCTTGAAGCCGACGATGCGATGATCGCCAAGGTGTATACCATTGCGCGCGATCTGGGCAGACGCATGATCAGCGAACTTGGAGCAGAGGGCGTCAATGTTCTGGCCAACTGCAAGGAAGCAGCCGGACAGACCATCGACCACTTCCATGTTCACGTCATCCCCCGCTACCCTGACAATGCAGACAAAGATGGTCTGATCATTTCTCAGAATGAAATCGTCAAACCCGATTTTGAAGCCATTGCAAGCGCGCTTCGCTTCAACTAAACAAAATCCGCTTGCCGCATTCATACACGCAGACAACGCGCAGAAACCAGCTCTCAAGCCTGCTCTGCGCGTTTTTTTTGATTTGCTTTTCTTACATACGATTCGCTTAAGGCGGTTCAGTCACGTCTCCATTACAGTGATTTTCCCGGTATTTCGCGGTATTCACTATGAATTTTGCTAAGCGGAGGTGCTTTCCATGAAATCCCGCTCAATCCATCGACTCCTTGCCGCATGTCTTTTCGGCTCGCTGATGTGCGGCTGCTCGTTGAATATCAGCCATTCCCTGAACGAAACAGCACGTACGCTGATCAGTGGAGTATCACGAACGCAGACAGCGTCCAAAACACCCCAGGATCCGCCTTCCACCCCTGTCGACACTTTCCCGGACCCAATCCGAACGGAAGACGATTCGTCCGCAAAAGAGACAGTGCCCCCTATCGAAGGACTGTATGAGCGTATTGTGCCCGGAGGACGCAAGGATATTTTCAAAGTCGAACAGACGGCTGATGGTTTCGAACTTTCGGAATACTATGCCGTCAACGAAATTACCCTCCAGTTTGGTCCGGCTGAATTCAGTTTTCCGGGATACAATATTCCTCTTTCCTGGACTGTTTCGACAGACTTTGGCGATAGAGTAATCGAACTCTGTTTTCTGCAGAATGGTACGATCAATGTCACGAGCAATATTGACGACAACTCCCTGGCCATCTATACCGAATGCACCGATATCCGTTTCGACACAATGACCTACGTATGGCAATGATTTTTTCGCTGTACAGCAAAGATGCGGGCTGATTCACCGCGTTCATGCACACTCTTTTCACTCTCAAACTCATCCTTCCGCTGCCTGATGACAGCGGATTTTTTTCTGTTTTCACGCATCGCTTTTTGCGCACGAAAAAAAGCGGACCGGGGAGAAGGGCCGGTCCGCTTCGATTGAGGTGCACATTATGATGGGATGACTGCAGGTTTAGGGCGTACCTGAAGCGCGTGCGTTCAATCGTTGATTTTATTTTTCAGATGGGTTGTTTCCCATATTGTCCAGTCGATCTTTGGATGCGTTCAGACGCAGTCTGATCATCGAGTTGCTCAGGTCTCGAGCAGCCTGGTTGATTTCAT
>CAOKFJ010000015.1 GCA_948467695.1 uncultured Allobaculum sp.
CCGGATACTCTGCATTCCGTCTGGAAAGCGAAACCTATCCGGAAATCACTGCCAAAGATGGTTCCTACTCCAAAGACGACTATCGTCAGTACCAGATCGATATGAAGGAATACGGCATCGATGTCATCACTGAAATCGACACACCGTACCATTCCGAATGCTTCCGCCCGATTGAAGGCGCGAAGATGCTGAGCACCGGCGCGCTTGATATTCGCGAACAGTCTTCCTACGACATCATCGAAAACGTCTTCGACGAATACCTCGACGGTCCAAACCCCGTTATTCAGTCTGAATACTTCCATATCGGAACCGACGAGTACAACAAGAGCTACTCCGAACAGATGCGCGCCTGGACCGACCACTTCATCAAATACGTCAATAACAAAGGCTACAAGACACGCATGTGGGGTTCCATCGGTAAAAAAGGCTTTAACGGAACCACACCGGTATCCAAAGACGCGACCGTAAACCTCTGGGCGCCGTACTGGACAGACGTGCATGAAATCTTCGATGCCGGCTATCCCATCATCAACACCTGCGGCGGCTGGCTCTATATCGTGCCCGGCGGAAATGCCGGCTATCCCGACCGCATGAATCTTGGCACGCTCTGGGATCGTTTTGATGTCTGCGACTTTGAACCCGATCGCGGAAAAGGCGATGGAACAGCGATTATGCCCAAAGCGCACCCGCAGACCATCGGCGCCGAGTTCGCGATATGGAACGATATGACATCGTTTAAAGGCGGCTTTACATGGTTCGATATTTACGACCGCTTCAAAGACGCTGTCGCGCTCGTTTCCGAAAAAACATGGTACGGATCCAAGACTGAAGGACAGACCAAGGAAGAATTCCTTGATCGCGTCTCTTCCGTCAACAACCGCGTGCCCTACGCCAACCCCGGACGCTATGTCGACACCATCGGCGACATCACAGCCGACTATGACTTCTCGACACTGAAAGAAGGAACAGTCGCCGACCTTTCCGAAAACGGCTACGATGCCATCGTAACCGGCGGCAAAGTCGTTGATGGCAAAACACCGGCTCTCGACTTCAATAATGACGGCTTCATCAGTCTGCCGTTCGATACAATGGGCTATCCCTACACGGTATCGTTCAAAGTCAAACTTGATGAAATCACCGAAAACACCGAACTGTTCTCCGGTCATGACGGACGCCTTGTCGCCAATGTCAACGGCACCGGAAAACTTGGATTCGAACGCTGCGGCTACCAGTTCGCCTTCGATTACGAAATTCCGAAAGGACAGTGGGTAACCATCGCGCTTGCGGGCGATCGCAAGAACACCAACCTGTATGTCAACGGCGAAAAGATCGGTATCGCCGTCAACCAGGCGCCCTCGATCAACAACCGCAAAGATTCCAACTCCTTCTTCCTGCCGGCAGAAAAAATCATGAACAATGCCGATGGAAGCATCGCTACACTCAAGCTGTACAACCGCGTTCTTAGCGATGCGGAAATCGCCGATATCGCGGATGTCGAAGTGCGCGAAAACCTCGCCCTCAACAAAACCGCAACAGCTTCTTCCGTTTATCCAGACAGACCATGGACAGCCGACAAAGCGGTAGACGGCATTGATCTCGATGCCAATTCCCGCTGGTCTTCCAAACGCGCGACCGGCACCACCAACGATGACGATACCGACAAAGGCACGAAAGAACAGTGGTGGATGGTTGATCTGGGCGATACATATGCTCTCGATACCATCAAGCTTTCCTGGGAACCCGCGTTTGCGACCGCATACGATGTGCAGGTATCCATGGATGGCGAAACCTTCGAAACCGTTAAATCCGTAACCAACGGCAATGGCGGACAGGTCGCTCACCTTGTCGAAGTGCCTGAAGCGCGCTACGTTCGCATTCTGTGCAAGGAACCAAAAACCGCCGCATACGGCTATTCTCTCTATGAGGTGACGGTATATGGTGAAAAGACAGCCGCACCGGATATCGATGCAGGCAAGCTGCTTCTTGATTTCATTACCCGTTCTGTCAAGGACGCTGATCTGAGCCAGTACAAGCCTGAAGGTCAGGATGAATTCAAAGCGGCAATTGCCGAAGCAGAGGATCTGCTTGCCAACAGCGACGATCAGACACTGATCAACGCCTCTGTAGTCCGCGTTCACGATGCATGGTGCAGCCTGCGCTTTATTCCTGATGAAGCGAAACTTGCCGAAGTCAAAGACAAACTCGGCATTTAAGCCAAAGCAGCGCTGAAGCATTCTGCAAGGGCAGCGTGCAGGAGCGGCATAAAGGATACTGCGCTATACAGTGATCATTAACATTCAATTCAATGCAAGAGCCGGCTGCATAAAACAGCCGGCTCTTCTGCATGTCTGAAGAATCTATTTCATCAAAGTGTCTGACGGATTCAATATGTCCGATAGATATGGTAAGTCGTGTTGATTAGATCGCACTCCTGCACAGGAGAGAAAAACACAACGACTGACAGGTTCCACCCGCTTTCGGGGGCATGAGAGTGAGTACGAATATATGCTTTATGTGTCGAACGTTAACAAAAAGTAACAACTGACAATAAAATGTGCCGAGATGACAGTTGTACGTCGTGCGCCTTGCGCATGCATCCATGGCGAATATGTAGATAGGTTATTCAAAAAGTATGTTAATAATCGTTAACATATAATCTAATTGAGTTGTATTATATATAAAATGACAAATACTCTATTGCTTTTTCTCTACCGTTTTCTCCACTTTGTTTTCTACAATTGAATCGGATAGCTGTCGGTATAAATGCCAGGGGGTGGCTTTTGTGACAGCTGATCTTTATTGCAAGAGAAAAGAGAAAGGAAACGACAAGAAACATGAGAGAAAAACTCAGAAACCTGCTCGCTGCAGTGCTGTCCGCTCTGATGCTTGTCTCCGGAATGCTTCCTTCAGCCATGATGGCAAAAGAAGCAAAAGCCGAAATCGTCAATGAATTCAACAAGAACGATCTCGACAACTGGATGAAAGCGCTCAGTCACAACGGAAGTAAACTCGTCAACGAGAGCAACTACGCAAACATGTTTACAGCCCACAAAATCTATGTGACCGAGGGCGATACGATCACATGGGGCTATTTCGGCAAAGACGAATACTGCATGGAACTGTACGACGCAAACGACAAGTTCATCAAAAAGGTCTATACCGAAAATCTTAAAACCAAAGAAAAAGGCACCACCGTTACCGGTGTAGCCAACAAGCAGTACCCGGAAGTCATCGCTGAATACACTGTCGATGAAGCCAATGCGAAATACGCCAGAATTCTTGGAAACATTTCGACAATCGATGATTTCATGATCATCAAAAACCTCGAAGGCGGTGTGGATGCATGGCCTGCCGAGTACATTCCCTACAATGATCCTGCGCAGGCAGACAACCCCCTGTACGGCAAGAAGGTTCTTTTCGCGGGCGACTCCATCTGCAACGCGGTAAAGGATCCCGATCATCCCTACTATGGATGGGCAGGACGAATCGGCACAACCAATTCCATGAAATGGACAAATGCCGGCATCTCCGGCGCGACCATTTCGACCGCTCTGTCCGGATACGATCCCAGCGTTCGCATTCTGACTCAGATCGAAGAAAACAAAAACAACCAGTACGACTATGTCATTCTGCAGGGCGGCATGAACGATGCCCACTGCAACCAGACAATGGGTGAAATCGCGCCTGGTTTCGATCCGGAAACCTTCGATGCGAAAACATTCAGCGGCGCGGTAGAAGAGCTGATCTATACAGCAGCGAAAAACTACCCCGGCGCAAGACTCGGTTTCATCATCACTTACCAGACACCGAACTCCAACTGGGGCGGTGCGACAGCTGATTCCAAAGACTATTTCAGACGTCTGAAAGAAATCTGCGCGAAATGGAATGTTTCCTATTTCGACATGTTCGATGGAACCGTCATGGTTGACGGCAAAGAAAAATCCATCAGCTTCGACATCCTTGATGTACGCACGGGAAGCCATATGTATAACGGCGACGCTAACGAAATCCATATCGGAAGCAAAGGCTACGACGCCGTATCCGGCTACATCGGCGAATGGATGAAAACTCTTCCCGAATACACGCTTGAAGAGTACACACCGGTTCTGAAACTGAACTTTGACGACGAAACCGCAAACGATGTTTCCGGACATGGCAACAACGGCACCATCAACGGCGCCATCGAGTTTATTGAAGGAACAAAAGGCAAAGCGGTTCATATCCAGAACCCGACCACCGCAAACGCGAATACAGCTGCCGAGCAGTACATCGATTTCGGCAAAGCGGCAGATCTTCAGTTTGGAACAGATGATTTCACAATTCTGTTCGACTACATGAACAACAACACCAGCTCTGCAGATGCCGGCATTATCGGCAACAAAGCATGGGCTTCGGGCGGAAATCCCGGATGGGTCATCTACGGCTACGGCGATGTAGAAGGCCTCAACGTGACCGCGAATGGCGGAACACGTACTGATGCCAAGAGCGGCAAAGCGCTCCAGAGAGAAGTATGGTACAAAATGGCTGCTGTCTTTGATCGCGATGGCATGATCACGCTTTACGCGGATGGCGAAAAGCTTTCCGAAAAAGACTTCTCCAAGGATGCAGGCAAATCCGTTGACGCGCTTGATTTTGTCATCGGCGCTGATGGAAGCAAAAAACTCGGTTCCGAGAACATCTGCATCGACGAAGTCGAAGTATACCGTCACGCTTTCACCAAAGAAGAGCTCGACAACAAGGAAGTCATCATTCCTGAAGAACCGGGAGAACCTGTAGATCCAACAGATCGCAAAGGAACTGACTTCACCGGCAAGAAACGCTCCGTTCAGCTTTCGAAATCTCTTGACGAAATTCCGATGACTTTCGAAGCATGGGTAAACGTTCCGACAAGCCTGAAAGGCAAACGTTCCTGCATTATCGGAAACTTCGCGGACTATTATCTGCGTTTCCCGATCGTCAACATGGAAATCACAGCCGCTGGCGAACCCCGTCTGTACTGGTACGTCGGCAGCGATATCTGCGACTACAAAGCAACCGGCGTCAATGTGTGCACTGGTCAGTGGACACACATCGCCATCACAACCGAACCTGATCCCGCAAATGCCGGCAAGACACTGCTGACAACCTACATCAACGGCGAAAAAGCCAACTCCAAGTCCCAGGCATGCCGCATGGACAAACTCGACCAGCGCCTCTATATCGGACGCGACTGGCGCGATTCGCTTTGCATGAACGGCCAGATCGGCGAAGTCCGTCTCTGGTCCGATACACGTACAGCAGAAGAAATCAAAGCAACCTATGACAGCGAAATCGCTGCCGATGAGCAGGGACTGCTTGTCAACATCGACCTGAGCGAAGAAGTCGACGGCATGTTTGTCGACAAGTCCGCCAACAACAACTTTGCAAGCGAAGCATGGTATCAGGACGATTCGCTGTTCAGAAAAGCCGCTGACGGCTATCAGACTATCGCGGTAATCCCCGATACACAGACCATCAGCTACTTCAAACCCACATCCTTTGATCCGATCGGCAAATGGATTGCCGACAACAAAGACGAACTCGGCATTCAGTTCGCCGTTCATGTCGGCGATATCGTCAACGAACGCGATCTCGACCGCGAATGGACAACAGCAGCAGCCGCTATGAAACATCTTGAAGACGTCAATCTTCCGTATGTCTTCAGCCCCGGAAACCACGACACTGTCATTCAGAAAGTCGATGGCGTATGGCATGGCGTGCGGAGCACTCCTTTGATGAACAAATACTTCCCGTACTCCAAATTCTCCCAGTACGACACATTTGGCGGTGCGTTCAAGGAAGGCGAAATGGACAACACCTACAGCTTCTTTACTGTTTCCGGTGTTGAATTCCTCGTCATCAGCATGGAAGAAAACCCCAGAGATGAAGTTCTTGCATGGGCAGATGGCGTTATTGCCGCAAATCCCGACAAGAAAGTCATCATCACCACTCATGAATACATGTTCTGGGATGGCGAACTCTACACAGATCAGACACAGGATCACCTGCCCTTTATCGGCGGTCAGAACTACGCCAACCAGGTATACGACAAACTCGTCAGCAAATACGAAAACATTGTTTCCGTTATCTGCGGTCACTGCCCGTATACAGATGTAATCGAACGCCATGACACAGGTGTAAACGGCAACGACATCACATCCTTCATGGCTGACGTTCAGTCCGTTGAAAAATACGATATTCAGACAAACGGCGGTCCGGGATACGGCATGGTTATGCTTCTTTCCTTCAAGGAAAACAGCAATGAAGTCAGCGTTCGCTGGTACTCCACCGTGCGCAAAGCCTTCTTCGGTCATGCAAGCCAGTACGAAACAACCATGGCTCTCCATGACGAAAAAGAAGAAGTTGCTCCTGGCAAATTCCTGCTCGATCTGATCACAAAATCTGTAGAAAACGTCAACCTCGAGGAATACCTCCCTGAAGGTCAGGATGAATTCAAAGCAGCGCTTGCAGAAGCAAAAGACGTTCTTGCCAACAGCGAAGACCAGAGCGTAATCAACGCCTCTGTTGTTCGTCTGCACAAGGCATGGATGGATCTGCGCTTTGCACCCTCCAAAGAAAAACTCCAGGAAATCCGCGAAAAATACGGTGTTTAACCGTACGCATTCCTGAAAGCTAGACACTCACATAAACATGCAGCCGGCATCTAATGATGCCGGCTGTTTTTAGTAACAAGGTTTCAGAGTGAATAAGGTGATCAGAAAAGAAAATCAGAATGGAAATTCTGGAAGAAGATAACGATCTATGAAGAAACAGCGATCCGGGAAGAAACTGCATCAGAGCAGTTCAAGCGCTTTGAGAACAGAAAGAACTTCAGGAGCAGGGATAACGGTTTGCCATATCGTAGAGTCGCCATTAGAAGCGTCATATGAACTTGGAATCAGGCAAGTCGCTTCCAGAATATGCAGAACATCACGATACGTTCTGTCATGCAGAAGATCAGCTTTATCAAAGCAGCGGCAAAGACGGCATAAAACGATTGCGGCAAGAAAATTCAAAAACAATTCTCCCTGACGCAGTATATCCACGTCTTCGTCATACCATTCCATATCGTCGTCGCTCTGTACAATCTCTTCGTAGCGGAAGTGTTTGTCCGGATATAGATCATCGAGCGTGAATTCACTGTTCCATGGCTGAAAAGCGCAAAGAAGATCTTCGATCAATGAAGTCTGGCTGACGATGAACCTGATAGTTTCAACAGGCAGATCGAGATCGGATTCAAAAACAAGGATACCGAGCTGATCTCTGATTTCATTGAAGCTCTTCTCGCTGGAACGAGTGAATTTGCGGTCTTTCCACCATGCGTCATATTCTTTTTCGTATAGCGACGGCTCAGAAAACGCGTAGAGGTATGTTCCGGTCTTAGCGCATTTTCGTTTCGAATACCGAACAGAGTCATTCATGCTGCTTGCCTTGGAGTAGGGGAGCGTTCCATCAAAGACAAGCAAGCTGTCGCAGTCGTCAATCGCTTCCTGGCGATCAGCCGGGCGCAGGAAATGAAGATTGGAGCACTCCTGCAAAAGCGCCTGCGCATCACTGTTCTGCGAAAGACGAGTATCGAAAATGCAGGAGGGGATACTGTATTTGTCGAGGAATGTTCTCCAGTTTTCACGCTTGGAAAGATACGAATAAGGGATTTGCGAGCATACCGGCTCCATGTTTGTCAGATCAAAAGCGCATAGTGCATTTATGTAAACTGCCGCATCCGAACGCATAGATAAACGTGAGAAAGCAGAGCGATACGTCTCATCGCGCTCCATATGGCAGTCACATTGCATAAGCAAAAGCGGCATTTGTTTGGACGCGCTTTTGATGCGCTTCTTCTGAAAGAGACTTAGATAGTCTTCTTCCCAGTTATCTTTCTTTAATAGCTTTGCGATTGAAGAAGGTTTAGCGCATTGAATCAGAAGACATTGAATAGGTTAGCGAAGACGTCCAAACAGCCATTTTGCGCTGTCACCATTGACGTCTTTTGTGTGATTGATCGCATAGAAACCGATCGGATCGCCTGCCATGTACGCCCAGTCATTGCCGCAGTAAATGGCAACGTGTGTGATCGCTTCCGGATTTGTTCCATATGTATGTTTCCAGAAAACAAAATCACCTGGAATAACATCGGAAGAAGCGAGTGGAGAACACCACCTCGAGTAGATAGTTGAGGCATTGGTCATGATCGGATCAACAGGAACGTTCCATTGCTTTTTCATGCACCAGGTCATCAGTCCTGAACAGTCAAAACCAGTTACTGGATCTTTTCCGGCCCATACATATGGACGTCCTTCGTATTTGAGCGCTTCCTGCATGAAGGAATAGAGTCGATCGTTTCCATAATGGGACAGAAGATAAGCGCTCATTTTGATCTCGGTTTTCGTATTTGGATCCTTCAGCGAAGTGATCCCTTTTTCTCGATGCAGAAAAGAGGCTTCAACATCATGCGAAGGCGATTGAAGGGATCCATGGCCATTCTCATCGAAATACATGAAAGAAATCTTTCCATGATCAAACGAACCATCCATCAGTGCCCATCTGTTTTTGATGGCGCAGCCGGTGGAAGCGTCAAAGACATACGTCTTTTCATCGATTGTCATTGCTCCTGTCTGGAGGATACCGTCATCGCCGATATAGATCTGATTTCCATTCTCGATTGTTATCAGACCTTTGTGTTCGCCAATACGAAGTCCTCCATTTGCGGAATCAAAATAATAGAAGTCGTTTCCGATTTTCTGCACGCCATCGATTTTTACGCCGTTTGAATTGAACGCATAGTCATCAAGCATATAGGTACCGGAAGAGAACGGATAAATGGGGTAGGGAAGAGGATCGCTGTTCCATGCTTTTCCTTCGTCTTTCCATCCCACAGAGGAAAGAAACGCGATTTCGTTTGCATCGAGTGTGAAGTGATGGGAACCGGCTGTCGCGTTGGGGTTGTAGGCGCGATACACTTCAAGTTCGCCATCGGCCGAAGCTTTCCACGCCTCGCCTTCATACGTCCATCCCAGACGCACCAGCTCGTTTTTCTCCCGTTCATCCAGAGTATAGTGATGATCGCCCGCATTCTTGTTGTAGAGGCGATAGACCGTATCTCCCTGTGCCGGAGAACTCCAGGCATTGCCTTCATAGTCCCATCCAAGCTCCACAAGATAATCGAGTTCCACCAGGTCCGTGGTGAAGAAGTGTTCGCCGGAGTTGGGATTGTACAGACGGTGCAGAATCAGACTTCCCGAAGCAAGTTCGATTGGCGATGCAAGGCGATTCAGCTCTTCCGTAGTGCCTTCAAAGCATTCAAAGTTTTGCCAGTCGATTGAATATTCCTGAATGCTTCTCCAGTCCGCAGCGTCAAGAATGGCATCGCCAATCAGCACATACGGCTTAACCAGAGAGAGACCAAAATAGGTATCCAGAAAGGTGCGTATGTATTTTGGCCCGGTTGCTGCGGAGGTCGAGTCGACTTTAAGAACGGGAATAAAGTTTCCCGAATACGGTTTTGTGCGCTGATGCAAAGAGTAGGCTTCCTCTTTTGCGGTATGTCCGGTATCCGCCCATGAAATTTCCAGAACGGCAGGTTTCATTGTCTCTCCGGCTTTTTTCAGAAGAGTCTCCACGTCCGGATTTATAGAGCCTAGCGTGCCATACGCAATAATTAGATAGTCCGCATCGCTGTTCTCAATTTCTTCGACTGACGAAACACGCTGACCGCGAAGAGAAACGATCTCATCGTCGCTCTGTGCATCCTGCTGTGATTCGAGATCGACAGATTCCGTCTCTTCAAGTGAAATTTCACCTTCCGAAGAAGAAGTTTGAGCGCAGCGAGTTTCATCCATTTCCTCCATTGCATCAAAATTTGATGACGAATCAACAGCTTTATCCTCAACGGACGATGATTCTGAAGCAGCATCACCATCGAGCGCATTCAACTTGTTCTCTTTGTTCTGTTCATGAGAAGAAGCATCAGAATCCTGGTTGTCTTCCTTTTTCGATGGAATAGCTGATGAGTCAGAATCAAGATATGAGGTTTTATCGTGTTGAAGAATTTCTTCTTCGCTTTCAAAGTTGTTTGCGCGAACGACTGATGGTGTCAGCGGCGTGCAAAGAAGCATTGCGGAAAGCCATATAGCGGATTTGCGTTTGTTCATGATGATCCTTTCCAGTCTTTTCGATCTGAATGTGGTGCCGTGCGTTTAATCTATTCTACGTTAGGTGATGCATTGTTCATTTGTCTGGTGAAATAAACTGCACAATAAAAGTGATTTGCGGGGTATTTTGATTCACGAAAACATCCCCTCCACCATAATTACCCTTTCGCTTTAATCGCTTTCCATTCATCTTCCAGAATGGACATCAGAATATCGTCCGCATACTTCTCTCCATCCCATATTGCTTCGCGGCGTACGCCTTCTATGCAAAATCCCGCTTTTTCATAGACCGCTTTGGCGCGTGGATTGAATGAAAAGACATCGAGTTCAAGACGATGAAGATGTAGAACTTCAAAGGCATAATCTCTGGTGAACTTCGTCACCCATGTCCCGATGCCTTTGCCAAGCTTTTCGGGATGGAACAGGCAGATGCGAAAATTGGCGCAGCGCAGATCCCGGTCGATTTCGTTGATCACGCTCTCCCCAATGATTTTTCCATTCGGATCGATGACCAGAAAGAAACGGCGAGACTGATCCGTGAGCGAATGCATGAAGAAAGGAATGACTTCCTCTCGTGCGTAATACGATTTTGAACCGGTTAATCTTGCAATCTCGGGATCGAAAGTGCCAAATCCCTGAAGATAGTAGTTTTCCGCATCTTCCGGCACACCAAATCGAATAGCGTATCCATCCTTCTCGCATAAAATTTCTGGTTTCATTTTGTCTCCTCCTGCGGTTACAACGTTTGCATGCACAGCCGTCTATGTAACGAATCCAAAGAAAACGGATCATGGAAAGTTTGAAATATTCGATGCTTCAACAAACGTCTTTGAAATACGTGCAGTGTTCTATGAAAAAAATCATAACGGAATCGAAAATCCTCAACAAGACAGCAAAAGTCGCAGCATTCTGTTTGAAGCGAATACAATCAATACTGAACAAGCGTGATCTCGGTGCATGCGCCATAAATATCGATGTATGCTTACACTGCATGAAAGGACAAATCATGGAGACAAATAACACGCGCATCGATCTGAAGATCGATGTTACCTACAGGAAAATGAGAGAAGAAGACATCGAGGCGCTCACTCCGATCATCAAAGCCGCATTCGATGACGATACGCGCATTCACACAGAGCTCGAAGAAGATGGTCCGTTTGGATATGACAATGGCGCGCTGCTCAAAAGCGAACTTGCGCACGCGAATACGGACTCGTATGTCATATTCGTCAACGACTGTATAGCGGGTGGCTATAGTGTCATCGACAAGGAGAAAATATGCAGTCTTGATCTTCTTTTTCTGGATCCTGCATATTGTTCGCAAGGCATCGGCAGTCAGGTATGGAAGCATATCGAAGAAAGCTATCCGCATTGCGATACATGGCATGTTGAAACACCGGACTATTCGACTCGCAACCATCATTTCTATGAAAAATGCGGATTCAGAAAGGATCATGTCTGCACGTACGATGACTCAAGCAAGTCCTTTTGCTTCATCAAGGAAATGCGGCTGCAGCAGCGCTGATTGATATGACATGAACAGCTCATAAATGCTTTTGAAAAGCGGAAAATGAGCGCAAAGAGATCGAGTGCAATGCTTCGCAAATAATCAACGAGAGTGTTCTGCATGTGCGCACAGGTGCAGGCAGGCACCGGAAAATGGAGACTACGATATGACATTAACTCAGGCAGAAGCCGAACATTTCTACAAACTGTTCAAATCGGTTTGCTGGTACGTAAACCAGCATGAAGAGTGCTTTTGCGAAGATGCGGATTACCGCACAGCTGAAGCGATCAATCCAGAACATATGGAGTCGCTTTTCGACCTGTTCTTTGAGGACGACGATCTGAACGATTGCTATCGCAAAGAGAATCCGGATAGTTTTTCCGATGAAGAACTCGAAATTGTGAATCAATGGCGAAATGGCGTCAAAGGAAATTTCATTGTAGAGCGTATTCTGAAAAAAGGCGCGATGCTGATCGGGACAGAGGATCGTGTGTATCAGATGGTCGGTCTGATCACGGAACCAGACGAAATGGTCTATTTTCTGCCGATGGCGATCTCTACAATTCTGCTTCCGTATAAAGGAAAAATTGTATACTCATCGACATTTCGAGAGCTGCCTCTCCGTTTTGGCGGCGGCATGAAAAAGGTGCTGAAGAATACTTATCTCGACGCAAAAGCGAACAATACAATCATCACCAGTCTGGAAGTCTAAAATTCAAGATTGTGCTTCTATCTGCGCAAAACGGACTGCGCAAAATAGCGGGAATGATGAAGCCGCGTATTCATAGCGTTCAGGACAAGTTTCCCACCGAAGAAACATTTGATTTCAGCAGAAGGTTCTGATGCAACTACGAGTTGCTCTTGCGATCCAGAATGTTCGGGAATAATGAATTAATGAAAGAGAGAGGTTTATCTCATGGAACAATCTGCACTTTTAAAAAGTCTTCGGGAAAAGCATCGCCTTACGCAGGAAGAATTTGCTTCAAAGCTGATGGTCAGCCGACAGGCGGTGAGCCGCTGGGAAAACGGCGAAACACAGCCGGGCGTTGAAACACTCAAAATTATTTCCAGAGAATTCAATGTGTCGATCAACACACTGCTTGGATCGCCTAGGCAGCTGATCTGCCAGTGCTGCGGAATGCCGCTGACCGAAGACGACTATATCAGTCATGAGCCGGATGGCAGTTTCAACGAAGCCTACTGCAAATGGTGCTATGCCGATGGCAAGTATCAGTACAGCGATAAAGAAATCCTGCTCGACTATCTTGTCGCCCATATGCCTTCACTGCCGGGACAGAACAGCGAAGAGAAGCGTCTGCAGTATGACGCGTATCTGGAAACACTTGATCACTGGAAAAAGTGAAAAGCATTCAAATCCCGCCCGAACAAATCAGGTATCCGGGATGAATCCAAAAATAGGCATACGACTTGTTTGGCGATTCATCGATTCATCGATGAATCAGCTGTCTAATTGACGAAATGAAAAATGCTGGAGAGCGATACGAAGCTTTCCAGCATTTTTTTCTTTGTCATCTATTTCGTGTTCACACACTCTTTACGAAGCAGATCAGCAGCAGGAATACCGGTAATGAATCAGTCCCTGCACTTGTGCTTTTTGTTCGGCATTAAATCCATCGTACCTAACCTGAAAGAGTTCAGGGACAACCGGTCAATTTCACCGTTTTTATACGTGCAGGATGCAATCTCAGCACTCGGTATCGTCCTATCCATACTGTAAAACCGTAAACGAAACATGATTTTTTGCTGTTTGAGCTGAGGCTAGACGTGATTTTCGAGAAGAATGAAATGAGCCGTTCTCAGGGTGCTGACGAATACTTCTGAAACTCATTTTGCGGATAATCAAAGGAATAATCTTGATTTTGACAATCAGCGGGAGAACTGAGGCTACGATTCTGAGGCGGTCTGTCGCATTGTCTGCATGAGTTCGAGAAACAACGGATCTGGCTGTGACCAGGGAACTCGAGGCGGGCGGCACGGCTGAGAGTGGACGGCAGAACAGTCCATATGTGTAGCGTAATACCAGGAGGTTCCATCGGTATAGGTAATGCGGAGATAATTGTCATTCGAATAACCGACTCCGTAGATCTCATAAGTCGCGGAAACCGGCATATACATCAGACATGCAACAGCAGCATTAAAAATTTTGATCAGCCCATTTCTATCCGTATGGTAGATCGTCGGATCGAAATAATGAGGAGGATGCGGGTCGGCTGCACGCGCAGGCGAAGTGATTTTTCGAATAGTCAGTTTCGCTTCAGAAAAACTGTATTCATAGCAGGTATCGTCATGTTCGAGACGAATTTCTGCTAAGGTTGGAAGATCTTGTTTTGTGTTCTGCATAGATGCTCCTTCGTCTATATGTGTTTCAGAAATTCTAGCGAATCAGTGTCTGAACATAGGCTTTCTGTTCATTGCTCAAGCAGTCAACCATCACCTGAAAAAGCGCGAAGAACAGAGGATCAGTTTCACCGGGGCGGGTTCTTGGAAGTCTGCATGGATAGCATTCGATTTCAGGATCATCCATATCGTCAGAATAAGACCAGCTTTGACCGTCTGAATATGTAATCTCAAGATAACGCGTGCATGGTGCCCCGGT
>CAOKFJ010000016.1 GCA_948467695.1 uncultured Allobaculum sp.
GTGCGTGGGGGCGGCCCGGCAACACGAGAAACGGATCTGCTTGATCCCAAAAATATGGTCCAGAAGATCAATGCTGTCGTTCTCTCGGGCGGCAGCGCATTTGGATTGGAAAGCTCATCCGGTGTCATGCAGTATCTCAAGGAAAAAGGAGCCGGTTTTGGCATGAAGGACATCATTGTGCCCATTGTCTGTCAGGCTTCTCTTTTCGACCTCTCCTGCGGCAATCCCAATGCGTTCCCGGATAAAGCTATGGGGTATGAAGCGGCAAAGAACAGTGAAGAAAATACATTTAAAAGCGGCTGCTATGGCGCGGGTACAGGCGCAAGCGTCGGTAAACTGATGGGTTTCGAAAACGCGATGAAATCGGGCATCGGCTCATGCGCGTTCCAGATCGGCGCGCTTAAAGTCGGCGCGATCGCTGCAGTCAATGCCTGCGGCGATGTGTTCGAACCGGACACGAAAAACCGCCTTGCGGGCATCTACGACTACGCGCATGATATGGAAATCAACACCGAAGACGCGGCGATTGCGATGCTTACCCAGCAGATGGAGCGCATGAACACGACGATCTGCTGCGTTCTAACCAATGCTGATTTCGATCAGGCGCAGCTGACCAAACTTGCCGGCATGAGTCAGAACGCTCTGGCGCGCACAATCCGTCCTGTACATACACCCAGCGATGGCGATACCGTATTCGCCATGACAACCAATGAAGTGCCTTCTGATGTAACCGTAGTATCAATTATGGCAGTTAAAGCCCTGTCCGAGGCGATTGTCGATGCAGTCAAGAGCGCTGAGCCGATGTTCAATCTGGACAGCTGGGCGTCTCTTCAAGAAAAGAAGCAGGCATAAGTTTCCGATGTAAACGGAGAGACTTCAAAACACCTATATGAAAATGCAATCCCGCAAATTCATGCTTCTGGAATTTGCGGGATTTCTTGTTTTTTCTCTTGTAAATACTTATGCATCAGAATCAGTCGTTACATCAGGCAGCCGATTTGTTGTCCAATGCGATGTTGATGAACTGTTTTCTCATTTGCAAAAGCCTGCTCAAAATCCCCTGTTTTGGCAGTTCCAGTGAGGCGGGTGCAGCAGATGCATCCATTTAGCTCTTTCGATATGACCGATTTTGAGCAGGCTTTTGCCTAATCGCATGGATAACAAGGTTTGGCGCTTGTTTCAAAATTCGATGAGCGTGTGAAGCAGTTGTTTTTGAAAGAAATGAATGGTTATTGTTCGGATCAGTTGAGGATGAGATTGATAATTGCAGCCGTCAGGAAAGGCATTAAAAGGATAAAAAGGATTTTGAACTGCTTTGCTTTTGTCTCGGAAAGATACGCCGCGAATTCGCGAAGAAGAGCGTTGAGTGTGAAATACCATTTCGTTTTCGCACCATAACCGCTGCAGCGAATGCCTAAAGATTTGCCAAGCAGAAGCGCGCGAAAGACATGGTAACGAGTGGTGACGATTGCTGTTTTCCCGTTGGATACGGGAAAAAGAGCATAGGAGAACTGCAGGTTTTCCAGCGTGTTTTTCGAGTTTTCTTCACTGATCGTGCGAGCGGGATTGGCGCCGTGCTGCAGTGCGTACTGTTTCATGGCAAATCCTTCGGGCACCGTTTCGCCAGGACCCTGGCCGCCGGAAAGAATCAGAACGGCATTCGGGTTCTTTTTGGCAAGAACCAGTCCGGCATCGATACGCGAAGCAAGAAGCGGCGTGACTTTATCGCCGGCAAGCCCTGAGCCGAGCACGACGATCTGATCGAAATTGCGCGCTTTGCGAATATGCATCAGATTGATGAGCGCCGAGATCACGTACAGACCGAGAAGAAAAGAGAAGTAGCCGACGATGATGGTGGCAATCAGATAGAGAAAGTTGATGAGCGGATTGTTGAGCGTCGCGACAATCCAGGGAAATAGCGTCATGGTCAAAACGATGAAAATTGAAAACGCGATGGACAGGCAGTTGGTCAGCGAAAAGCCCTCGCGCCGTATAAGCCGTATTCCCTCGACAAAGAAGATCACCGCAAGCATCGCGGGAAACATCATCAGAACAATGACGGTTGCGACAAGCAGAACAACAAGAATCGCGATCAGCCATGGCGCATTCTGAGCAAGCCAGACGGAATAGCGTGCAAGGATGAGAAACGCGGAAAGGGCGGTTCCAAAGAGCAAAGCGATAAATGAAGCGCCGCTCCACAAACTGCGCGGCTCGGCGGTCATAATCACGATAAAGAATACGAGCGTGCACAGAAAAGGCAGAAGAAAAAGAAAGTTGATCATGTCGTCTCCAGAATTCAGCGGTCATAAACCGAAGAGAATAAGTCTGAATGGATTATACATAAGGATGTTCAAGGAAAAGGTCCTCGATGCATGATCTTTCGAAAGCGACATCTGCATGACGCAACTGTAAGTTATGCGACACAAACGATGTACGCGATTCATACATTTTTTGATGTAACACAAACATAAAGAAGAGCGGTTCTCCCTTTGAAGCAAATGGGAAAACCGCTCTGTTTGATTTGGTTTGAAGCAAAGACACTTCGCTCTTCGCGCATGTCGGAACATACGTATTGAGTAAAAGAGGGAAACCGGCTTATTTGTTCAGTTTGCCGAGTACTTCTTTCAGTGTCTCTTCATTAGGTGTATAGCGCAATTCCATCCATGCGCGGTTCAGGCTGCCTGCGCTTTCGTCAATGACGGCCTGATCGCCGGAGGACATGGCATCTTCGGCATTTTTCAGCGCTTCGCTCAGGATGTCTTTTCCTTTGTTCTGGAAGAGATCGAGGTTGGCTTCTTTTACCGTATTGATGACAAGAGAAAGCAGGGAAGTATCGGTAGTTTCGCCGGGTTCATCGGCTTTTTCCATTGTGATCTTGGCATCGCACCAGTCAACGCAGTCGTCGCTGTCCTTGCCGACCATATCGGCATAGAGGATCAGTTTGTCGATGCCGGTGACATCGATCGAAACGTATTTGCCTTCTTTGCCCTGCACAATTGTGCCGGCATCAAGAAGAAGGTTTTCTTCCGTTCTTTCGTTTTTATAGAAGAGGAACTTGGCGCCATCGCGTCCGGCTTTGCCGTCCTTGATGAAGTCGATGCCGATCCAGGCGGTGAAGGTCTTTTCGCCTTCAATATCTTTGATGCTGCTCAGATCGTAGATGATCTCGGCGTTCGTGTTGGCGGAAAGTCCCTTTTCAAAGGGGATCGCGCCATCGCCAAGACGCATGGACAGTCCGGTTTTGGATGCGCCGGAGCTTACATTGTCGGCTTTGTTGATGTGGATGCCGCCCCAGCCGGATGTGGAATTTTCGTCAAAGAGCAGGACATCGAAGTCTTCGCCTTTTTCCATGGCTGCTTCGCGGCCGTTGCCGGTGAGATACCATGTATTGACAGCGGTATCCGCTTTGGAGGTTTTCAGCGTAACGCTCGCCGTAATTTCAGGATTGTCGACGGAAGCAACAGTCAGTTCGGCTGTGCCTTCTTTGAGAACGACAACTTTGCCATTAGCGGATACGTGAGCTACTTCGGGATTGCTTGAAGAGAATGTTACGGACGGATCGGTCGCGTTGGCCGGTTCAACTGTCGCTTTGAGATCAAAGATCAGACCGGGTTCGATGGATTCAGGGAGCGCTTCAAGTGTGATGCCGGAAACGGGGATAACAGGATCTTCGATGCCGCCAAGCGCTTTGAGAAGTTTCAGGTCTTCGTCATCAAGAACGCCGTTGCCATTGAGATCGGCTGCACGCAGTTCAAGCGCTGTGGCGTTGCCGTCTTTGAGAAGCGCTTCAAATCGAGCCACGTCAGATTCGGTTACAGCGGAGTCGGCGGATCCATCGATATCGCCGTTGACAGCGATCTGGACTTCATCGAGCTTGTTTCCATCCTGGAACAGACGAAGCAGATAGCCTGTACCGGCGCTTGCGTCGTCGCCCTGTTCGCCGCCCATGGCTTCTGCCATTTCAACCGTGCAGCCCTCGGGAATATCAAGCATTTTCTTGATCTGGGCAAGTGTGGTTTTGGGTGCGATGTTGAAGAGAATGCTGTTCTGGCGATCGAGTTTTGCCTCGACACCCGCTTTGAGACTCAGTTTGGGTGTATCCGGCGTTTCAGCGCCCGGACGGGTGAGTTTCATATCGCCCCAAGAAAGCATGTCGTGTCCATTGGCGCCGACTTTGTCGACATACAGGCAGATTTCCTTCGCGCCGCGCACATCGACATCAAAGTAGAACGCGTCTTTGTTCGAATGGAGCAGGTTGCTTCGGGCAACTTCGATACCATCGACAAGGATGATAGCGTAGCAGCCGTCAGGATTGTTCTTTGTCTTTTCCGCATCGATGCCGGCATAGCCCTGCAGGCGATCGATTTCAAGTGCGGAGGTGTCAAAGTAGAGCCAGGAATCCGCATTGACGCCAAAGCCTTTGGCGAAGTTTTCGGCTTTGCCATTGACGTAAAGGCGAATCGGATTGGAGTTGTTGTTGGAATCGGTGTGGATGCCGTTGTATCCCGAAGATGAGCGGGAAGCATCATAGCCGATATCGGAGAGATAGTACTCGTTGGAGCAGCGCAGGTGAACGGTGTAGGTTTTGGAATAGCCTGCGCTGTTGCTGGCTTTCAGGATGAGATCGCCGGGAAGTTCTTCCGGTTTGATGATTTCAACCGTAACGTCATCTCCCTTGGTCATCGTGATTTCGGGAATTTCGGTCGCGCCGGCGTTGAGATCGAACGAGTATTCGCCGATCGCGGCATTCCAGCCCGGAACGTCCTTGCCGCCGATATTGAGATTTTCAATCAGCGTTGTGTGTTCGGGGATGTCGGTTTTGGAAATCTCGGTGATGCCTGCCAGATCGTCTGTATCGCTGATGGGGCGGATGTGATAGCTGTAGGCATAGGGGTGTGATGTGCCAAGGCGGTACTGCGGCAGTGCTGCCGGACCGCAGCTCGCGGTTCCAAGACCCATCTGCGCGTAGTCGATGGTCAGTACGGTGTTTTCTGTTCCGGCAAGCTGATACGGATGATCAGCCTGTTCGAGATCTTCCTGTGTGAAGTGCAGTGCGGACATGTTGAGCAGATGATCGCCGGCATCGATCAGAAGACCTTTGCCCGAATCGTCCGTCAGACTCATCCAGCGCACATCGGTTTTGTTTCCGGTTTCCTGCGGATAGACAAAATCAGTGAACTGCTCGGATACGGTGGAATTCCAGATTCCGGCATCATATCCGGTTTTGCGGTCGGCATAGGAATCGGCTTCGCCGCGTCCGTACCAGTTCATGTTTTCAAGCGATCCGTCGAGCTGCATGCGGTTGCCCACACGAAGCAGTTCGCCCATTGTGGTCGAGGGGTTCAGAACGCTCTGCACAAAGATGTCGCCGCTTGAAGCGATGGAGTAGGTCATCGAGTCTTTGGAGTCTTTGGCATTGGCAAGCGTGCGGTCGATCGTGACATAGATCATCTTGTCGCCTTTGGAAAGAGATACAGAAATCTGCGCGTCTTTGTTCGCGTCTTTCCATGCGCCATCGACACCTTCTTTTTTGTCGTTGTCGGTATAGGCGCGCCAGTAGTTGGGCTGCAGACCCTGCGCGATCATTTCCTTGCCGTCAACGACAAAGGAGTTCATCGTGCCTTCTTTTTTATCGAAGCCAACCGACCATGTGCCTTTGGAAATGGTGATGGTCTCATCGGTTTCCATGATGTCGGAATCGGTGAACACCGCATCGTCCGTCTGATCGAAAGCGAAATCTTTGCCTTCGGTCGAGGGAGCGGCATTCAGGTCGAACTGGGCAGCGGCGTAGGTTTCGCCGGCTTTGCACCATTTTGTATCCGTCTTGTAGGTGAATGAGATGTTGAGATGCAGTTCGTCTTTTTCATCCAGATCCACCGGTGCGCTCCAGGGAACTGTGAAAGTGCCCTGCGCTGTCGGCGCAATGGCGATGTCTTTGAGCACGCCGCTGTCGATGGCAGTGCCGTTTTTGAGCAGTTCCCACTTGGCGTCGTATTCGTTTGTGTTCGTATCGATCAGTTCGTTGTCGAGATGAACGAGTGTCTTGTCATTGGCATCAAGGCTCATCTGGAAGCCCTGATAGATGCGTTTGACTTCAAGCGCTTCGGGCTGGATGGTGCGGTCGGGAGAGATGATGCCGTTGACGCAGAAATCGGCGTTGCCGGATTTCCAGGATTTGTATTCGCCGGTGTTCCAGTCGCCATCGTATCCCCAGTAGGTTGTTTTGCCATCCCACTTGCCGTCTTTGATGACCGGTGTGGCAAAGCTCTGGTCAACCCAGTCCCAGATATAGCCGCCCTGGAAGTTACCGGTGGAGCGGATTTTTTCCCAGTAGTCGATCATTCCGCCGCCGGAGTTGCCCATTGTGTGCAGGTATTCGCACATAATGTACGGGCGGTCTTTGCTGCGCATGCTCGAGATTGCCGGATACATGTTCGATTCGACTTCTACAAGCGGGTTGGCGTTCCAGCCCTGATAGTGAATGACGCGGTCCGGATCGGCTTTGTCGAAGTATTCAAGTTCCTTCTGCAAAGACTGGCCGGTTCCGGTTTCGTTTCCGGGAGACCACATGATGACGGATGCGTGGTTTTTGTCGCGCTCGACCATATTGATCGCGCGATCTTCGGCGGCTTCGACAAAGCCGGGCAGATCGCCGGGCACGGAGTACTGGCTTCGGCCGTTGTGGCTTTCCACGTTGGCTTCATCCATGACATAAATGCCGTATTCATCGCACAGTTCATAGAAAGCCGGATCGTGCGGATAGTGCGAAGCGCGAACGGAGTTGATGTTCAGCGACTTCATCAGCTTGATTTCTTCTTCGATTTCTTCGCGAGTGTTGTAGCGACCGGTATACGGGTTGTTTTCGTGGCGGTTTACGCCATAGAGATAGATTTCTTCGCCGTTGACGCGCAGTCGTGCATCGGTCGATCCGCGGTCGGTGACTTCTACGGAACGGAAGCCGACTTTGCTGGAGGTGACTTCCAGCGCGTTGCCGTCTTCATTAAGCGAGAGAACGAGGGTATACAGGTTGGGGTGCTCGGCACTCCATTTTTTGACGCTGGAAACGGTCGTTTCCATTTCGAGCGTGGTTTCTTTTTCGGTGGTGGTTACCGGTTTGGAAATTTCGGCGACTGTTTTGCCGTCTGCATCGACAAGTTTGGCGTTCAGACTCAGATCGCGCGCAGTGTCTTCAAAACGGCGAATATCCGCTTCGATTTTCAGCGTGCCGTCTTTTCCGTCATTGACGAACTGATTGGAATGAACGGTGAAGTCGCGGATTTCCGTCTTTTCTTTGGCATCGAGCGAGACATCGCGGAAGATGCCGCCAAGACGCAGCATGTCCTGGTTTTCGATATAGCTGCCGTCGCACCAGCGGTACACTTCGACAGTCATCACGTTGTCGGCGCCTTCTTCAAAGTTGAGCGCTTTGGTGATGTCGAATTCGTTGGCGGTAAACGTGTCTTCGGCATAGCCGATGTACTGTCCGTTTACCCACAGATACATGGCGGATTCCACGCCCTGAAAATTGACGAAGACTTCTTTGTCTTTCCAGTCGGAATCGATGGTGAAGTGCTTGCGGTAGGTGCCTACCGGGTTGTACTGCTCGGGCGCTTCGCCGGCAGTCGCTTTTCTTCCCTCGATGTTGATCCAGGGATAGTTCTGGTTGGAATAGATGACGGGATCGTATTTCCACGAACCGTCTTCGTTGAGGTATGTCTGCCAGCTGCGCGGAACGGCGATATCGTCCCATGCGGTGTCGTTAAACTCGGTTTTGTTGAAATCGGGTTCTACAGCCTGCGCTCTGCCGGCGGGATTGATTGACCAGTGGAATTTCCAGTCGTCTCCATTGAGCAGTTTGTGCCATTTTGAGGCATTGGGATCATGAGCGAGCGCCTGTTCTTCATTCTCATAGCGCCAGAATGTTGAACGGGCTTTTTCGCGGTTGACCTGAAAAATGCCGGGGTTATTGGTCCACTCGCGCGTATCGTCAGCAGCTTTTTCCGGGTTTGCAGCAACCGGAATCGCCTGAATCATGCCCGAAGCGGACAGTGCAAGAGTGAGGGATGCAGCCATCCATCGTTTGCATTTCATGGTGTTGTTTCCTTTCCTTGTCCTTTTCTCATCTTCTTTTGAAAAATAGGTTATACAGAACTATTATGAAACCGCATTCACGATTTGGAAAGAGTATAAAACGATTCGGATAGTATCTGAGGGTATTGAAAAAGACAAATTCTGAGTTGGGAAAAGACAAGTTTGAAATGGAATAAATTCTTTGTGGATTATATAAGGTGAACAAAAATCATGAAACTGTTCATCTTGCAGACACACAATCCGTGCTCGAAACTTCTCGAGCAAAGTCTAAGTTGTATGCGGGCATACTTCTTGGTGTGGTTCGTCTCTTTTGCGATAGTCAAAGAAAATGGACGGATGCGCTTTCTTCAGGCAGTTGCATGTGGCAGTCTGATCGGGCCGGATCCGTTTGGTTTTCGGACAGTCGCCGCTTTTCGATGAATTTTTGCAGTGCTCTGTCCTGATCCATGGAGGTGGAACATGCTGAATTCGAAAAAAGTGGCGCTGGTCACCGCGAGTACACGCGGAATTGGACTGGCGATTGTCAAAAAACTCGCCGAAGACGGAATGACGGTCTATATGGCGGTGCGCCGTATGGATGCGGCGCAGCTGATCGCGGATGAACTCAACGCGAAAGGTGCGGATGTGCGTACGGTATTTTTCGATGCTTACGATGAAGACTGCTATAAAACCATGATTGGCAAGAGTGAAAAACAGAGCGGAAGACTGGATGTGCTTGTCAACAACTTCGGTACAAGCGATCCGCATGAAGATCTGACCATTGAAGATACGGAATACGAAACGTTCCGGCGCATTGTGGATGTCAATCTGGAAAGCGTCTTTCGCGCCAGTCAGGACGCTATCCCTTTACTGGAGAAAAACGACGGTGGATCAATTATCAATATCGCGTCGATCGGCGGGGCGGTGCCGGATATTTCCCAGATCGCCTATGGCACATCCAAAGCGGCGATTGTCTACATGACGAAAATGATCGCGGTTCAGCTCGCGCGCAAAAACATTCGCTGCAACTGTATTCTGCCCGGCATGATCGCCACCGATGCGGTGCAGGCAAATCTGAGCGGGAACTTCAAGGAAGTTTTCATGAAGAACACGCCGATCAGCCGTATGGGCAAACCCGAAGAAATCGCCGCGGCAGTTTCGTATTTCGCATCCGAGGGCGCGGCGTATGTGACCGGACAGAGCCTGGAGGTTGCCGGCGGATTCGGTCTGGCGACGCCGGTGTTCGGCGATCTTGCAGGAGCGGCAAACAAGCGCTGATCGCTCCAATGCCCGTACAAGCAGACAAATCAAAAAATATAGAAATAAAACGGCTTCTGTCTTTCCCGAATGAAGTCTGATCGGGCAGGACAGAAGCCGTTTTTCTGTTGAATTATGCAGCAGAGGCGGATACAGGTACTTCGTACCACGTATCGTCGGAATGGCTGTTCGTTTTGGAAAATGCGCGGCGAACACGAAGCAGGAAAAGAATACCGCGAACATTGAGTTCGATGCCCATCGCGATCCACGCGCCCGCAAGACCATAGATGGTCGAAAGCCAGGCGGCAAGCGGGATGCGTACGCACCATATGGACAGGAAATTGAGGCAGGCAGGCCAGATGGTGTCGCCTTTTCCGCGAAGAACGCCGGCGGCGACAATGGAAGCGCCATACATCGGCTCGGCAAACGCTTCAAGTCGAAGCATGGTTGTGCCCAGCGCGATAACCTCCGCATCCGGCGTAAGGATCGCCATCATCCAGGGCGCAGCGGCAAACATGACAACACCGGACAGCGCCATCATCAGAATGCCGATGCGCATGATGCGCCAGCTCATTTGTCGGGCGAGTGTCGGGCGTTTGGCGCCGGTGCACTGTCCGATGATCGCGGTCGCGGCGGATCCGCAGCCGTATCCGGGCATGTAACAAAGACTTTCAGCCGTGATCGCGAAGCTGTTGGCGGCGATCGATACCGAGCCGAGCGCGGAGACGATGCGGGTGAACATGACATAGGAAGTTCCCGAAATCATCTGTTCGACAGAGATCGGCAGTCCGATGCGAAAGGCTTTGGCAATCGAGTTTTTCGTAAAATGCATCGACGCTCTGCCTTTGAGAAATTCATTGTGGCAGAGCAGACGCCATGTCAGAAACAGCCCGGCGCACGCCATCGCCGCGCCGGTGCCTAAAGCGGATCCGGCTACGCCAAGATTCATCTGGAAAATGAAGATATAGTTGAAGACCACATCAAGCAGACACATCACGATTTCCGTCATACCCGGAAGTTTCGTGTCGCCTGCTGCCTGAAGCATATTGACCGCCCAGTTGTTGAGCATGGAAAAGGGAAGGCACAGGCAGAAGATGCCAAGATAGGCGCTCGCATCCGCCGCGATCGCCGCTTCGCCGCCAAGCCAGCGGGGAACAAAAGGGGAAAGCGCAAGGCCGATTGAGCCGAGCACAATGCCAAAAAGCAGAACTGCTGCAAGTCCCTGGCGGCAAAGGCTTCGGGCGTGCTCGTCTTCACGCGCGCCGATTGCCTGCGATGTCTGGACGGAAAAGCCGTAAACGCTGCCTGAGCAGGTGCCGTTGATCAGCCATGTAGTGGAACTGACCAGCCCGATCGCCGCCCCGGCATAGACGCCAAGGTGTCCGACCATGGACGCGTCGATCATCTGCATGATGGTCACGGAGACCTGAGCAAGTATGGCAGGCCATGAAAGCGACAGGATCAGACGACGCTGATCCTTGCTGGATAAAGGTTTATTGTTTCTCAGATCGCTGAGAAGTCGGGAAGAAGTCGTCATAATAGAAGTATGGTATTTGGCGGCGCGAGAATGTCAAAACGAAATCGCGCCGCGCAGGACAGAACAATGAAAAAATGTTGTCCGCTTTGCGTGCCGCGCGGTATCTGTACATAAAAGAACAGTGCAAGGCGGATGGATTTGTTTTCGTTTTCTCTTTGACATCCTGTGCCGCTATTCTGTAACATTGTATTATCCAAGTGATACAGACGAAGGGAGACAAAATGCTTTATGAACTTTGAATTTCAGAACAATTCGCCTGTATACCTGCAGATGGCGGACATTCTCGAAAGCGCGATCGTATCCGGAACGTTCAAACCGGGAGACAGACTGCCCTCTGTGCGGGAACTCGCTTTGCAGAGCCGCACAAATCCGAACACCGTATCCAAAGCGCTCAATGAACTGGAGCGCAAAGGCCTGATTGAAACACGCCGCACGAGCGGCAAGTTTGTCTGCCTCAATGACGAAGCGCTTAAAAAGCAGCGTCTGGAGATTGCATACGGACTTTGCGCAGGATTTCTCAAGGAAATGAGTTCGCTTGGTTTTTCCAGAGAAGAGAGTCTAGCTCTTCTTGCGAGAGGAGAATACGATGCGAATGCAGATCGTAAACCTGAATAAATCCTATGGAATCAAAGATATCCTGCATGACGTCAATCTGGATCTGCCTGCAGGACAGATTGTCGGGCTGCTCGGCCCGAATGGTGCGGGGAAGAGCACGCTGATTAAATGCATCAATGATCTGCTTGAGTTTTCCGGCGATGTGCTGATTGACGGCAAGCCGTTCACGGCGCAGGACCATGCGAAAATTGCCTATCTGCCGGAGAAGACTTACCTGGATCCTCAGTCAACCGCGCGCAAAACGCTGCGCTTTTTCAAATCTTTCTATCCCGATTTTGATGAGGAAAAAGCGCTGAAACTGATTGAGAAAATGGAACTCGATCCAGATCAGCGCATTAAAACAATGTCCAAAGGCATGCAGGAAAAACTGCAGCTGATCCTTGTTTTATGCCGCAATGCCGAGCTGTATATTTTCGACGAGCCGATTGGCGGCGTCGATCCGGCGGCAAGAGAAAAGATACTGGATCTGATTCTCGACAGCTTCAATGAAAACGCGACGTACCTGATCAGCACGCATATGATCAGCGAGATTGAACGCATTCTTGAACGCGCTATCGTGCTTCGACACGGGCGCATCGTGATGGATGACAATGTGGAAGACATTCGTCTGCGTACGGGAAAATCCCTGCAGACCGTCTTCGTGGAGGCGCTCTTATGATGAAACTGGCAATGTATCAGACGCAGACTCTGTTTAAAAAGCTGATCTGGCTGATTCTGGCGGTGCTTGCAAGCTATGCGCTGTTCCGTTTGAGCGTATGGAAATTTCAGGGAATGACCATGCTCACCTCCCTGAGCAAAATCTTTATGATGCTTACGCTTCTTGTGGCGATGGTGTGCATGGTGTACATGATGTTTCAAAGCTGGATGGGTGTCGAAAATCTGTTTTACTCCCCGACAGCGTATCTGATCCGCACGCTTCCGCTGTCGCGCATGCAGATTTTCGGCGCGTACATGCTTTCGACAGCTTTCGTATGGCTGGTGCTTCTTGCGCTGGGGGCTGTGCTGCTGTGGATGCTTGTGCCTGACTTTTTCGCACAGCCTATTCCGCATGACATGATGCGGTTTGTATACGTGACTTTTGCGGCAGCCGTGCTTGAGGGCGCATTGAACTGGGCAAGCGGCGTGTTTGCGATCGTCTTCGGTCATTTCAAAGGCCGTTCGGGATGGGGACTGATTATCCTTATCGGAATCATCGTTTTGTATGGCGTGCAGTTTCTGGCGATTGGCGTGGTTCTTCTGTTCAACCACAATGCGCTGATGATCGATGATCCGGGCGTTGAGGCGATGATCAGTGTCATCAAAACCATCCTTGCCGTGTATGCCCTCGCGGATGTCGCATTGTTTTCTCTAAGCGCATGGCGCATTCAGACTTCAGCTGAAGTCGAATAGTCTTTCGCAAGGGACATTCGTTGCGGTATCTTGACCAATTCATAGCTTGAAAAAAGCGCTCATCCAGAACTCGTCAGCGAGTTGAAGGATGAGCGCTTTTGCGTGCAATAAATGGGATTATCGTCCCAGACGATTCTCGTCTGCACTTTCGTCCGTCAGCGATTTGGAATACTTGAAATGGAAATTGTGCAGTCCTTCGCGTTCGTAAAAACGATGCGCGTCTTTTCGAAGCTGGTTGGTCGCCAGTTCAATCTGGCAGCATCCCGCCTCTTTTGCGACAGTGCATGCATATTCCAGCATTTTTTTGCCGATTCCCTGCGAGCGAAATGCCGGATCGATCGCAAATTCCATGATCTCGGCGATTGTATCGCAATGATGCAGCTGGCGCTCAAAGCGCATGTGCAGCACACCGGCAACAGTTTCATCCAGTTCGCAGACGAGAATAGAGTGCGAGCGGCTTTCAAGCTGTTCGGTATATATGGATTGAAAAATATCGAAGGGAAGTTCCTGTTTTTCCAGATCGCAGATCAGGCGGTAAACGTCCAGGCAGTCTTCAAGCGCGGCTTTTCGAAACATAGATTGATCGCTTTCTTAGCGTTGCTTGAGATTTGCGGCTTCTTTT
>CAOKFJ010000017.1 GCA_948467695.1 uncultured Allobaculum sp.
GCAGCACAACAAGCGTAAACACGTGGTAAAGCGCGCTTTTCTGGACACGATCAGGAATGACAAATTTCTCCGCGCTGATCAGCACGAAAAACAGCAGTCCCCACAACACAAAATTCCAAGCTGCTCCGTGCCACAAGCCTGTCAGCGACCATACGACAGGCAGGTTGAAGATCTGGCGGCGTTTTCCTTTGCGGTTGCCGCCCAGCGGAATATACACATAGTCTCTAAACCATCCGGTCAGCGTCATATGCCAGCGGCGCCAGAAATTCGTGAAACTTCCGGCAATAAAGGGATAGTTGAAGTTTTCCGGAAGCGTGAATCCAGCGATTTTTCCCAGACCGATGGCCATATCGCTGTAACCGGAAAAGTCATAATACACATACAGCATGATGGCGATGGCGTTGATCCAGAACAGAACGATCGAGGGCGATTCAAGCGTTCGTATGCCCGCGCTCAAGGCACTGAGCGGATTGGCGATCAGAACTTTTTTGAACAGACCGCAAAGAAAGCGGGCGCTGCCCTCTCCCGCAAGCGTCAAAGACGTTGTTCTCGAATCGAGCTGCGTATCGATCAGGCTGAAGCGAACGATCGGTCCGGTGATCAGCTGGAAAAACATCGCCACATACAGCGCGAATTTGACCAGAGAATGCTGGACAGGCGTATCGTGGCGATAGACATCCGCCAGATACGAAATGATCTGAAAGGTATAGAAGCTGATTCCCGCCGGCAGAACGATCGAGGAAATAACCATATGCAGACCGGTCATCTGTTCGATGCCCGAGGCTAGAAAATTGTAGTACTTGAAGATAAACAGCGGGACAAGCGTAAAAACAATTCCCGCAATCAGAATCGCTTTGCGCTTCTTCTCATAGCGCTCCATCGCCAGTCCGCAGAAATACCCTGCGAGAATTTCGACAGAGATCAGAATCAGCCACGTCGGTCTTCCCCAGCCGTAAAAAAGAAAGCTTGCCGCGAGCAGAACAGCGTTGCGGCAAGCTTTGGGTACGCTGAAGCAGACGGCATATACGATCGGAAGAAACCAGACCAGAAACAGAACCGAGCTGAACAGCATACATTACCTCTCAATCTTTACTGAATCGCGCCGCGGATCAGTTCCATATCCGGGCAAGTCTTTTCAAGCGCTTCGACAAACGGTTTGACCTGATCGGAATAACCGTAGACAACGATCACAAAACGTCCCTGATAGCCGATGGCGTATTCTTCGGGAGTTGTGCAGATCCAGGGTGTTTCCTTGAGCTGCTTTTCCGTCTGTTCAGCCAGCGCTTTGGCGTCTTTGCCTTCTTTAAGTTCCCATGCGGAAACAGTAAACGCATTGGACATCATCGCATTCATCATGCTCGATGCATTTTCGCTGCTTTTGACAAGATCTTCCGGAACGTTATAGGCGGTTGCGGCAGCTGCGGGATCTTCAAGCGATACATCTCCGGGTTCGCCCTCGGCAGCATCCATGCCCATACCGCCAAATACTGCCGGTTTGGACTGTTCATCCTGCACGTTCCAGACTTCTTCCATCATCTGCTGCGCATCGTCAAACGCCAGCGCATTGTCGCTCTTGGGCGACGAGCATCCGGCTGCGCCGATCGGCATCAGCACCAGCGCGAGCAGCATCATCAGTGTGCGAATTTTTTTCATTGTTCTCTCCTTGCATAAATAACTCCTGTACGCAGTTCTTTAGGTCCGGAATTTCTCCAGGCGTTCGACAGCTGCATATGCCGCCGATCCTGTCGCGTCGTTTTCTCCTTCGCGCTGCACATCGAATTGCCCTGATGATGCGCACGCGAACACATGGCGACGGGTTTGCGTACAGGTTCGTCACTATTATATCCAAACTCTCGCCTGTTCCCGATTTCTTTACTTGAAAGAGTGGGCGCAAAGAAAAAAGCCGGTATGACCGGCTTCAATTCATTTCTGTTTCAGTATCCATGCATTCTGCTTTTTCGCTTATGCCGTGTCGGTTGCTGAGCATCAGCGAAACAGATGCGGTTTGATTCCCTGCTCTTTAAAGAGCGGCGCTCTCAAATAGAAATACGCAAGGAACAGCGCCATAGCTGTCCATACCGCAGGTTCGACAGCGCATATGCCGTAGTAAGCAGTGAATGGAACGATGAAGAGCGTAAAGAGAACTTTCCCGACCAGTTCGATCACAGACGAGAGGATCGGCACAAGGGTCATCGACATGCTCTGCAGCGAAGTGCGCAGGTTGAGCAGAATCGCGAGCACCGGGAAAAACGGAATGTTGGTGAGCAGATACAGGCTTCCCGTGGAAATTTCGACAGGATCTGTACTGCCGCTGATCAGCATGATGAAGTTTCTCGAAAAGAAGATCGTAACGACAGTCAGCGCAAGCGCATAGTAAAAGTCCAGACGATTGGCAAACGCGATTCCTTTCTCGACGCGCTCCATTTGATTGGCGCCTGTATTCTGCGCCACAAAGGACGAAAGAGCCATCATCAGCGAGCTTACCGGCAGGTTGAGAATGCTGATGAGCTTGCGCGCCGCGGTATGTCCTGCAATCAGCTGCATGCCCATCTTGTTGATACCTGTCTGCAAAATCAGAGTGCCGCAGGAAACAATGGAAGACATCAGCGCCATGGAAAAGCCCATTTTCATCAGCGAGACAATCATCGAAGGCACCCACTTGAAATCCTTCCATGTCGGGATCAGCTCGCGCTTGGCAATCGCAATCCATGCCAGGCAGCAGATCAGCGAGATCAGCTGCGCGGCAAGCGTTGCCCATGCCGTTCCTTCGACACCCATGCCGAACCAGAGAATAAAGACAAAGTCGAGCGCCACGTTGATCACCGAAGAAATCAGCAGTACAACCAGAGGCGTTTTCGAATCGCCGGACGCGCGCAGAAAGGCGGCTGCAAGATTGTAGAACATCGTGATGATCAGACCCCCGGCAATCACGGAAATATAGCTGTACGCCTCTTCAAAAAGCTCGTCTGGCGTCTGCAGCAGGGCAAGAACAAAGCGCATGCCAAAGAAAAAGAAAACCGAAATCGCCAGCGAGACAATTGCGGAAAGCACCGTCGAAAGCGCAAGCGAGCGGCGATACCCTGCCAGATCGCCTGATCCGTATTTCTGTGCGGCGATGATGCCAAGCCCTTGCCCAAAACCCGTGCAGAAGCCGACGATCAGTTCAAACAGCGCGGCGACCGAACCGACAGCCGCAAGCGAGGCGCTTCCTAGTGTATAGCCGATAATGACGGTATCGGCGGTGTTGTAAAGCGTTTGAAAGAGCTGCGAGAAAAAGAGCGGAATCGCAAAGAAGATCAAAGCCTTCTTGAGCGGACCGCTGGTCAGTTCCAGATTCATGAATTCTCCCTCTAAGATGTTCGGACAGCCGGACAGCTGTCTGTTCTCTGCCAGTCATTTAAAACATTTGGCATGGCTGCGCCACGCCTGATCGACTTGCCCAAAGCGTACGTTCGATTGGGACACTGCACCGCGCATACTCAGGCTTATAAAGCTGAATGCCGATATTGTGCAAGTGATCCGTGCGAACAGAGAATACAGAATCCTTGAGTAGGATTGAAGAATTTCTGTCTGCTGCTGTCGTTTACGCTTTCATCTTCCGCAGAATCGATTGAGGGAAAATACCATGTCTGAATGGCTTTGACAAGCTCCTGCGCAAAGCAGGATCGAGAAATATTTCAGCGTCCCGCCTGTATCCGCTTACCTGCTTTGATCGGTTCAGATAACGCTTTGGTTCGCCTTCGCATCACGCGATTGAGATCTTCTTGCGGGCTGCGATATGCGAAAAGAAAACCGCGGAATATCCGCGGCTTTACATGCATACTTAGTGGTTTGAGAATTGCAGTTTTTCGTATTTTCGCGATTCTAGTTTTTGGAAGAGCTCGAAGATCCCATGCCGAGCAGACGGACGATGTACAGGAAGATGTTTACAAAATCCAGATACAGTTCGAGCGCGAAGAAGATCGAGTATTTTTCCTGTTCCACAGGATTTCCATCTGTCATGGTCATGACTTTATTCAGACGCGATGTATCCCATGCGGTAAGACCCGTGAACATAATCAGACCGATGATCGAATACAGGCGAATGCTCATCGGTGTACGGAACAGCAGCATGATCAGCTGGCTGATGATCAGAGCGAAAAGACCAATTGTGCAGATCGTGCCCATCTTTGTCAGGTCCTTGTTCGTGGTAAAGCCGATGACGGCAAGACAGCCGAAATAGAATGCGCTGATCGCAAAAGCGACATAAATCGTTCCTGCTGAATACATTTCCGTCAGCGAGGCGATCGTCACGCCAGTCAGTGCGGAATAGATAATAAACATGACCTTAAGCGTCGTTGCAGAAGACGAATACATCGCTGCCGAGAAGCCGATAACTGTCACAAGCTGTGCGATCAGAAGCACACCGGCAAGGATGCCTCCCATCGAGTAGAGCAGGTTTGTGGCAATGATGAACCAGGAACTGACGGCGCTGATGACCAGTCCGGCAAACATCCAGATATACGATCTGGCAATTGCCTTGTTGACCGAGAAGGAGCGATCCGCAAACGATGTCGACTGCGGCACTTCGGGAATGTGAAATTCACTCATATTTTTTCCTCTTGCGGCAAAGCTTGGGCTTTGCCGTATTTCTCTTTCGTTTTCTCTATCATACAGATTAACCTGCAAAGCGAAACATAAAAAATCCTTAAGCCGTGAACTGTGTACGCATATACACCTCACTAACCGCATGGAAAAGACATCTCTTTTGCTGCTTCATGAACTTCTCCAGCACGAAAATTCCAAATTACAGACATGGAAGCAGATAGAACATGAACGAACAAAAAGGCAGAACGAAACGGGAATCGTTCTGCCTTTTGCGTGCATTAAAACTGAATTCGAATTGGACAGTTCAGCTGCTCATTCAGTTGAAATCAAATGCGCAGGAATGACTATTCAGCGAATTCGGGATCAGCTTCAACAGCTTCTTCTTCCGCGTGGTCGATGATGAAGGCAAGCAGTTCCTTGGCGGCATCTTCAATACCGGCACGGTTGCTCTTGTCGAAGCCGAGGTGTGTGTATACCTGACCGAGGAATACGCCGTTTTCTTCGAGTGCGGCAACAGTCTTGTCGATCAGAGGATCGCAGATTTCCTGTTCCTGCATCGGTCCGAAGGGGTTGGCGAAGTAAGTGTGGGAGAGACCTTCTTCCTGTGTTGTACCCAGAGCCATACGTGTTCCGGATTTGCAGGTTTCTTTGAACTCTTCTGCAGGCAGCGCGTCCATACCTTTTTTATCGGTGTAGTTGTTTGCATAGCAGTAGAGATCAATCGGATGGTTGTGGGTGATGAAGCTGTAGGAGCTTGCCGGTACAACCATGCGGGCGTTGGGGTTTTCCGGAGCAAAGAAAATGGAACGGTCCATGTCTTTGTACGGTGTTCCCGGATCGAGGTCATCAAGACGGATGAAGGCACCGGTTTCAGTTCCCTGTCCATACGGTACGCCGTCTTCAATATGAATTGTACCCATGTCGTCGAAGACAACCTGAACGTCTTTGATCAGATCTTTGCCGACGGATTTGAGGGCTTCGATGGATTCGGATTTTCCGGCACCGGAGTCGCCCATCAGAATGATGCCTTTGGAACGTCCGTCTTTGAGGACAACTTTTACCATCGCGCCATGGATCGGCAGCCAGCCGCGTTCCATCATAGCGAGGTTGTGCAGAGTCAGCGCCATTTTCTTGAGGTAGCCGAAGTATTCCATTCTGGGGTGATCGGAAATGCGTCCAACCCAGATGTCGTTTTCTGTATCGTGGTAGTACTTGGTTTCGTTGAGTCCGTCTTCGTTGCCGTAGATCATGATCAGATCCGGTTTCTTTTCGGATTCTTCAACCGTTGCGAGTTCGAACAGGTTGACCATGGAAAGGGCAAGAGCGATGTATTTGCAGTTGAAGTAAACAAAGCAGAGCAGTTTGCCGACTTTAATCGGGAGGCAGAACCATTCTTCTGTGTTGATGGCAAGCATATCGAGCGGATTCACATCGGTTTCAGTGAAAGCGCCTGTACGCTTGGAGCTCTTCGGATGAAGGATCATCGGTGTGCGAAGCATTACTGTATCGATCATCGGAATCTTGTGCAGAGGGAGATAATCTTCAGAGAAGGAATGCTGAACCTGATGGATCGAGAAGCAGGCGTTTGTACCTGCCTGAACCTGACGATAAACAAGGTTGGGACGTCCGGCGATTTTTTCCTGGTAGAGGCGGTAAGTGCGCAGGATCAGGTCATTGAGGTTGGAATCGCGGCGTACGAGATGGTTGATTCCGAAATCCGGCATATTGTTGGAGTTCATGAAAGCGAAACGCTGCAGAGAACGCCATCCCTGATAGATTTCTTCAATCACATCGAGGAGTTTGTTGCGGTCGCGCTCCAGGGGGTTGTCGGCGAGTTCGTCATAGTCGAATACAACAAGAAGACGAAGGAATTCAACGAGTTCTTTCGCTGCCTGTTTCGGTGTCAGCTCGCCATCCTGTGTGAGGTAGGAGTAGATCGCGGGATTGGTCTCTTCCGTAATTCGAATGAAATACGTAATGAATTTTTCAAACGTTCTGCTCTTGAGCAGAGTTGCGCGGTCACTTGGATACGCTCTGTCGTAGTTCAGGATCACCTGGCCGTTGTAAATGCTGATTTTCTTAAGCATGACTTTCCTTTCTGGACCGGAAAATAGAAGCTGCAGGTACGCGAGTTCAGGATGCGTCGGGGGTGGCGCATCGCCGGTCAAAACAATATCTGCATTCTAGCGTAATTCAAAAGTCTTGTAAAACGGATAATACACGACTGCTGAACAAGCGTTTTCATATTGTAGTCATTTTTCGACTCTCGCGCGTTTTTACAAACGCTTACATTATTTTCCCTGTTTTTCAGCCTCAGAAACAGCCTGGAGAGATTAGCGCCTTCATGGACTCTACTCACCAGCCACATGTATGCTGAACAATCCTTCAGGCATCAGAATTCACGTGAGCTGACAGAAAGACTACCGTATATATAGAAAGCAGATTACTCAATATCATATGACAGCCATATGCCTTACGTACAGTATGAGATACTCCTAAGCTTTATCTATGCGCTCATTCGCTTCAGATAAAGATTCTGGCTGCCATTGCCATACAAACAGCAGCTTTTTTCATTTATCCACTGCTCGAATCGTTCATGCACAGCGCATTGTCTATCAATGCGTCACGTCATATGACTGCTCATATGATGCACGTTTGTTGCGATTTAAAGAAATTGCATGTGCATATTTGTTGCGCATTCTACCCGCACATGTTAATCTCTTGGTGTAAAGTTCTTGTGAGTTGATCAGCCGCAATCGAAAGGAGACCACTTATGTTGAAACAGAATTCCATTGTCATTGACGCAAACCAGTCCAGCCAGAAAGTCACTGACGATCATCCATCCTTTTTTTCGCGAATTATCGATCTCGCAAAACAGTATTTTTTCGAGATTTCCGACAAAATAAATGACAATACTCTAACCTTCTGGGAAGGTTTAATGATTGCTGCCGTTGGAGGAACAATTCTTTATCTCTTCGGCGCTATTCTTGGCATTAACTAGAAGCGCACCATTCACGCGCATATTTATGCACACACGCTGTATCCGAAAGCGTCGAACGGTGCGCACGAACGCGCACATATGCACGCACTCTCTAATCCCTTTCTATAACTTCGCACATGCAGTTTAATGCGTTTGCCGCTGCCGTCCAGCGTTCGGATACACTCAGACAAACCCTTTCTGCAAAACACGCTCCGCTTCCTTTCCTTCGCGATCTCTTCGTGAATCGCACAGGTTTGTCAGTACGCATCATTCGTATTCATCTTTGTACGCGTCCTTCAACAGACGGTTTTATCGCAGTTCAGTTTCTGTTCCATATATATTCCGCTCTTCCTCTATTCATTTACCTTTACTCGTTATTTCATTTGTAGTTTGTTCGTGAACTGTATACCTGTCGTCTGTGCCGCTGTTCTGCAGCGGCTTTTTTCTGCCTGCCCGATGACGAACCCTGCTCTGCATCTGTTCAATGCCATGCCGCAACTGCATTCTCGCTTCGAAAAACACGCGAATAATTTCGATAATTTCAATCGGTTTTAAACTTTCCTTCGATATGATAAATTGAAAGTTACCTATGCTCTTCTGTCTGTTCAGCAGAAGGGTTCGTGGCGCGTTTGACCATCATTAAACGCGATCACTTCGCATGCATACACTGCTTCTTTCAAGGAGGTTCTATGAAGAAACTGCTTCATGCTCTGCTCGCCGGCGCTCTTGTCTTCGCGCTGCCGGGCTGCTCCTGCGCCCCGATGCAAAATCAGACACCCGAGGTGCAGACGCAAAACAAAGGTACTCCCGTCAGCGATGAAGAATTCACCGCCTTCCTCGACGAGTATCTGATCGACATGTGCGAACAGAACTACATGACTGTGCACAACCATTTCGTCGATCCGGAAAAATACGGCATCGATCTTTCCAAATGCGAGATCACGCTTGGAACCCTTCTTCCCGAACAGGAAGATATCGATGAAACCAAAGCGATCATTGAAAAACTCAAAGGCTGGGATCCATCCACGCTGTCCAAGACCAACCGTCAGATTTATGAAGCGATGCTCTGGGAAGATCAGCTGTCGCTCGATATGGCCGACGAAAAATTCGAGTACCTGACCAATATCTGGTCGCCAACCGGAAGTCAGGCGGACAATCTGGTCATTTTCTTCTCTGAGTACGCGCTCTATAACGAAGAAGACATTGAACCGCTGATCACACTGATCAACGATGTTCCCCGCTTTACCGACCTTGTCATCGACTACACCAAGCGTCAGGCAGAGCTTGATCTTTTCATGATTGAATTCGATTCCGTCATGGATTCTCTCAACAAGATCATCACCAGCAAAGACGACTCTCCCGTTACAGCAAGTCTTCATGAAGAAATCGACAATCTCGATCTCGACAAAGACAAAAAAGAAGAATGGAAAGAGAAAATCGATGACGCTCTGCAGGAATCGTTCTTCCCTTCCTATACCAAGATGAGCGAGGAACTCAAAAAGCTCAAAAGCCAGAACAAGCCTCTCAAAGGCATGAGCTCGCTCAAAAACGGAAAAGAATACTATGAGCTTCTGCTCAAGCACTTCTCCGGCACAAGCCAGAGCGGCGAGGAAATCCGCAGCGATCTGCAGGAAGCCACCCGTTATACGCTTTCGCGCTATGCCGAGCTGATCTCCGATGAATCGCTCGCCGAAGAAATCGGCGAAGAGCCGAAAACACCGTTCAAGAAGGTTTCCGAAATGATTCCCTTCCTTGAAGAACGCTACCCCGCGTATTTCCCGATTGTCGACGATATGGAATACGAGATCAAACCGCTCTCCGACGAACAGTCGCAGGAAGGCGTTGCCGCATACTTTGTCGTGCCGCCAATCGACTCCACTCGTCCCTATGAAATCCGCTACAACGAACGCGACTACGGCAGCGACGCTTCCTCACTTTCCCTCTATGACACTTTCGCGCACGAGGGCGTTCCCGGTCATATGTACCAGGCGCAATACAATCGCGAACACTTCACACACCCGATTCAGTATTTCTTCAGCTGCATGGGCATGCAGGAAGGCTATGCGACCTATGCCGCTAACCAGACTTTGCCATGGACTGGCGTCAACGAGAATTCTCTGGAAGTCTGGAATCTTTCCGAAGAGTACTCAAACTACGTCGTTTTGATGATGGATCTGCAGATCAACTATGAAGGTCTGTCCAGAGATGAATTCTGCGATCTGTATGGAGAAGAGTCCGAACCTCTCTTCAATCGCCTCGCCCAGGATCCCGGTACATTCTTTGCCTACTATTACGGAAGCAAAAAGCTGACCGACCT
This sequence comes from uncultured Allobaculum sp., assembly GCA_948467695.1. Lineage (GTDB taxonomy): Bacteria > Bacillota_I > Bacilli_A > Erysipelotrichales > Erysipelotrichaceae > Allobaculum. The sequence goes on from CAOKFJ010000017.1 coordinate 9,885, forward strand.
GCAGACCATCGCTAAAGAAGCGCTCGGCGGTGAATACGATGATGTCGACTTCAACACCGCGCTGCTTCAGGCAGGCAACGTCAACTTCGATATTATCGAAGAAAACGTGCAGGACTATATCGATTCCGTTCGCATGAGCGAAGAGGATGACGAAAGCGAACTCCCTTCCACCCGCGTCAACGACGGAACAAACAAACCCGAACTGAGAGATCACAACGACAACTCGATGCAGGAATTCGAATAACATCCTTTTTCAGCATCGAATAGACTTTGCTTCTCAGTTCATTCATGCACTTCATCGACTGTCAGGTTTTCACGCCTGGCAGTCTTTTTGTCTTCACTGGAAACCGCGTGGGATTCCCCATTATGAACGAGGCATAGCGCGCTGTTTACGCAAAAAAAAGACCTCAGCATCATGCTGAAGCCATTCTTGGAAAATCATTAACTAAAGAATATTGCTTAACACCTATTTATCGAGTGTTTCTAAGACTTTAGATCCTTTTTCATCCAGAGCCTTCAATTTATCTTGATTATCTGAATCTACAATTACATATTTTCCGGTTGAAGTTCCATCATCGTCTTTTGCTATAAATGCTCCACAAAATACGGCTGGCTGATTATCAAAAGCAAGTCGCGTATGAACGCCTAACGATGGATAAGCATAAAATGGAAGACCATCAGGATATTTCGGTGATGGCGTATTTTCTATCACAAGATATCCTAATGCACGGTATGGCTGATTAGGAGAAAAATTATCCCATTGATAATACTTACGCATAACTGGTACAGCCGGAAGACCGTCATTTGCTTCTTCTTTCCAGGATTGGTCACTGTAGAAAAAAGCTCGGATATCTAAATTCAAAACTGTATCTGCGATATATTTGGGAACTTCGAAATCTTTACTGCCTGCAATTAAACGATTATCGCCTTGAACGGTAATTTGTAATTGGGCTGGACTATCGTAGCCTTCTGTTGTATTTTCCGTCGTAACTTCAAAAGGCAAAATATAGTAGCTATCCAAGTCAGAAGGAAGGTCGATTATTGCACTACTGTCTCCGGGGTGCGCAAATGATTCATTTGGATTATGAACCGCTTCATAAAATGCGATTGTATTTCTGCCGGAAAATCCTGCTCCCGATTCTCCTTCATCAGTAAACTCAGCAATTTTTTCTAAAGTCACTTCAGGCATTTGATAGTTTTCAACATAATAATCCATTACGCCTTCATCGGTAGAAGAATACGTTCCTTCATAAAATGAGCCGTCTGCTGAACGAAGGGTCATATAGCCATCTTCGAGAACGCAATCACAAACGATTTCATTTCCATCTTCAGAAACCATAATCAACTGATCTGGCTCTAACCGAATTTCCATACTTTTGATATCGTCATCATCAGGCATGTTCCAATTTAATGTCCATTCACCATACATTGTCGCCGGATCAAAAACTTCTTCTACAATTTGCGATTCAGTCTCTTCTGCTGCTTGCGATTCATACTCATTCCTTTTTACATCTGCATTATTCGCATTCCCGCATGCAGATAGTGTGAATCCTGTTGATAGAGATAAAAACAGAGCTATCCACTTCTTCATAAAGAATCCCCCTCATCAATATACAATTGTAATTATAGTTATTTTTTGTACTCGCTTCGATAGTTTTCAAGAAAATAACTAAGGTTCTATGGGATTTAGTGTGGTTATCTCATCTTATTCAAGCCATTTCACACCGGTATGAGATATACACAGGAAATAGATCTCCACAAATTGCAGTTACCACACCAACAAATGAACGTGAACTCACAGGACCTATGAAAGGTGAACTCCAGCAGGTTTTGACACAAGAAGCGAATAGGAGATCGCAGAACTTTTAACCCGCATTCAGGATATATGCGAAGGTACGAAAAGTACGCATTTTCCCCGTTTTGCCAAACTGATCCGAAACCATTGAGAAGGGATAATCACACAGGCGGTTCTACAACTGTCAAACGGAAAAACGAATCAGAGCCGTTCGGAGAATGAGATATGAGCATCCTGACTCTCCCGCACAATTCTTCATAGAGCTTGTTTTGTAGGCTGCATGGATTGTTTTCCAAGTCATTTTACGCATGCGAAAAAAATCCCACAGACGGCTTGTCTGCAGGATTCGATTTTTGTTTTATGCGTTTTTCTTCAGAATAGAATGCTCTGATTGCGCCAAATCTGCTTATTTCTGATAGAGGGAGTCAAGCAGAGCGGGCAGATCTTCGAGAGCAACTTCCTGTTTTTCGAAGTTTTTGCGGATCACGTATTCGGCTTTGCCGTCTTTTACGCCTTTTCCAAGCGTAATGCGGTGCGGAATACCGATGAGTTCCATGTCTTTGAATTTGACACCGGCGCGTTCTGTACGATCATCAAGCAACACGTCGTAGCCTTTGGATTTGGCATATTCGTACAGCTTGTTGGCTTCGGCAACCTGCGCTTCGTCTTTCATGGAAACAACCACGATGGCTACGCGGAACGGAGCGAGGTTTTCGGGCCAGAGCAGTCCGTTGTCATCATGATACTGATCGGCAACGGCAGCCATGCAGCGTTCGAGACCGATTCCATAGGAACCCATCCATACCGGCTGGAGCTGGTTGTTCTGGTCAGAGTAGAACAGGTTCATGGTCTTGGAGTATTTTGTTCCGAGTTTGAACAGGTTTCCGACTTCGATACCGTGTTCGAAAGTCAGTTTGCCGCCGCAGTGCGGGCACAGGTCGCCTTCGCGAACGAGTGTCAGATCGGCCACAGCGGTCGGTGTGAAGTCTTTGAGGTTGACGTTTTTAAGATGGTAGTCGTCTTCGTTTGCGCCAACGATGAAGTTCTTGTAGTGAGCCACCTGACGGTCCATATAGATGGGCAGGTTGAGGCCGACCGGACCAGCAAAACCGATGCGTGCGCCTGTCGCTTCTTTGACTTCTTCAGCAGTCGCGAGATTGAGTTCAAGCGCGCCAAGCAGTTTGGATGCTTTGGTTTCGTTGAGTTCGCGATCGCCCGGCATAACAAAGGCAACGAGGTTTCCATCTGCGTTGTAGATGAGTGTTTTGATGAAGTCGGAGGGTTCTTTGCCCAGGAATGCGCTGACTTCTTCGATCGTGCCGGCGTTGGGTGTATGGATTTTTTCGATTTCCAGTTCTTCTGCAGTGTCGTCTTTCATGGTGTCGACAACTTCAGTGATTTCTTCGTTGCTCGAGAAAGAGCAGGAATCGCATCCGACAACGATGTCTTCACCGATGCTCGAAAGCGCCTGGTATTCTTCGGAAAGCAGACCGCCCATCAGACCGGTATCGGCTTTAACGATTTTATAGCGAAGACCCATGCGGTCGAAAATCTTGTTGTAGGCATCGTACATGTTCATGTACGCTACATCGAGTCCTTCTTCATCCTTATCAAATGTGTAGGCGTCTTTCATGATGAATTCGCGAACACGGATCAGGCCATAACGGGGACGGGTTTCATCGCGGTATTTGGTCTGGATCTGGTACAGGTTGTAGGGGAAATCTTTCCAGGATTTGCCATCCATTGCGGCGCACATAGCGAACAGTTCTTCATGTGTGGGACCAAGA